>JAPKDL010000051.1 GCA_028822585.1 Alphaproteobacteria bacterium
CAAATCGCTTCCCTAAAATCGGCGGAGTCGGCGCGGCGCGCCTGGGATCAATATCTGAAACGACATAAAGGTCTGTTTGTGGGATTAAAATTATTTGTGAGGACGAAATCCATTAAGGGACGTGGCGTTTTTCATCGCGTGCAAGTTGGCCCATTCGCGAATCAGGCGCAGGCGCGCGCGAAATGCACCGTACTGAGGACAAACAAAATTCCATGCCTTGTGATACGCCCATGAACGCCACCGAAATACGGCGCACAATCCTATGAAAGCGGCGGTTTTTGGCTGCGCCGGATTGCAATTATCAAACGAAGAAATCCTCTTTTTTACAAAGCATAACCCCGTTGGGTTCATCTTGTTTGGCAGAAATATAGAATCCCCCACTCAGGTGGGAAGCCTTGTCAAATCGCTCAAATCCTGCGTCGGTCATTCCGTACCGTTAATAATGATAGATCAGGAAGGTGGCCGCGTGGCGAGGTTGCGACCGCCCCATTGGCCAGAATTTCCCCCGGCGGCCCACTTTGGGGCGCTTTACGCGAAGGATAATCGGGCCGGTGAAGAAGCTGCGATGTTGAACGCTCGCCTCATTGCGGACGAACTGTATCAATTGGGGATTAATGTTGATTGCGCGCCCGTCCTTGATGTTTTTCAGGAAGACGCCGCTGATATTATCGGCGATCGGTCTTATGGCGCGAATCCGTCAATCGTCGCAGATTTGGGGCGGAAGGTTTGCGAAGGATTGTTGCAGGGCGGGGTTCTGCCGGTCGTCAAACATACGCCGGGCCACGGTCGGGCTCATGTGGATAGCCACCTTGAATTGCCCGTGGTGGATACGCCTGTAGATAAATTGCGCCAAATCGACTTTGCGGCGTTTCGACATTTAGCGGATGCACCTTTGGCCATGACAGCGCATGTAATATATAGCGCAATTGACGCTCACAACCCCGCGACAGTTTCAAAAGCTGTTATTACCGATATTGTACGTGGAGATATAGGCTTCGACGGCCTATTGATGAGCGATGACCTGTCGATGCAGGCGCTCAAGGGTTCCATGGGTAAACGGACCACCGATGCAATTCTTTCTGGATGCGATGTTGTCTTGCATTGTAACGGCGATAAAGAAGAAATGACGGCGGTTGCGGAGGCGTGCCCAGAACTGTCGCAACGTTCCATTGACCGCATGGGGAAAGCTTTAGCCAGGCTAAACACCCCCGAAACCTTAGACAAAACAAAGGTGATGTATAAGGTTAGATCGATGATGGAAGGCTTTGTATAAATTTCTGGAAAACTTTCCACAAGTTGTCTACACAGCTTCGGTATGGGTGCTGCCAGTTCTTCTGGCGATTACATTGCATGAAGCGGCGCATGGCTGGGTAGCGTGGAAATTGGGCGACGGTACCGCAAAGGCGATGGGCCGTGTTACGTTTAATCCTTTAAAACACATTGACCCTTTTGGGACCGTTATACTGCCGGCAATGTTGTTGTTGAGCGGGGCAAATTTTTTATTTGGATGGGCGAAGCCTGTCCCGGTAAACATTCACCGGTTGAGAGATGTTAAACGAGGTATGGTTCTCGTCGCCGCAGCGGGGCCTATTTCCAATTTGAGTATGGCCTATATCGCGGCGCTTATGGTGCATTTTGTTCAATATTTTCCACCGACTTTTGGGTATTGGATGGCGGAAAATCTCTCCAATGCTTTAACAATTAACATCCTGCTCGCCGTTTTTAACATGGTTCCCTTGCCACCGCTCGACGGTGGAAGGGTGGCCGTAGGTCTTCTGCCGCGGTCATTAGGAATGCTATTGGCGCGGCTGGAGAAATTTGGTCTATTTATCCTTATCGGAATTTTGTTTATTTTACCGATGATCGGAAATCAAATAGGCGTGAATTTGGCAGTTTTCTCATGGTTAATTGGGGCTCCCGTCAATTTTTTGGCGAATATTATCGCCCATGCTGCGGGATTAATCTAGGTGGCGCGATGAACGCGGAAGACTTCAGCTCAGACTCGGACGATTTCGAAGAGGATCAGCCTGCCTCTGATGCGAACGGCGGCTTGCGTTTGGACCTTGACGGGTATGAAGGGCCTATTGATGTCCTGTTGACGTTGGCGCGTGATCAGAAGGTTGATATCACAAAAATCTCGATTTTAGCGCTGGCGGACCAATACATTGCGTTCATTGAAGAGGCGAAGGAGATACGTCTGGAAGTCGCGGCTGATTACCTCGTGATGGCCGCGTGGCTGGCGTATTTAAAATCTCGACTCTTATTGCCGGCGTCAGATAATCCCGATGAACCAAGCGGCGCTGAACTTGCGGCTCGGTTGGCATTCCAATTGCAGCGCTTGGAAGGCATGCAAAATGTTGGGCGACTGTTAATGGAACGACCTAAATTGGGCCAGGAATTCTTTGCACGTGGCGCGCCAGAACCGTTTGTCACCCGCAAAATCAGCGCGTTCGATGTCTCTTTGTTTGATTTATTGAGCGCCTATGCGGATAGTAAACATCGAAATGATGCTTCAGTTTTAATAATTGCGCCGCCCAATCTCTTTTCCATGGAAGACGCCTTGGTCCGATTGCGAAAATTACTTGGCACAGTGCCGGACTGGACGACGTTAACCAACTTTCTCCCGAACGGCATAAAAGATAATCTCGTTTATCGGTCAGCCATTGCATCGACTTTTGCCGCGAGTTTAGAACTCGCCCGGCAGGGAAAATTATCGCTCCGTCAGTCCTCTGCATTTGGTGCTATATTTGTTCGAGATAAAGAGGCGAATAATGACGCTTGAACGATTCCAGCTCCTCCGCATTCTTGAAGCGATGCTGTTTGCGTCGCACGCCCCCTTGAGTGAGAAAGACTTGGCGGTGCGATTGCCCAAAGGTGCCAATATTGTCGGTATGTTGGATGAATTGAAGGCGCAATTCGCTAACCGAGGTGTTCATTTGACGCCCGTCGGCACCGGGTGGGCGTTTCGAACGGCGCCTGACTTGGCGGCGTACATGGAAATTGAAAAATCTGTGGTGCGACGATTGTCGCGGGCGGCTGTGGAAACTCTAGCAATTGTCGCCTATCATCAACCCGTTACGCGAGCGGAAATTGAAGAGATTCGAGGTGTGTCGTTAAGTCGAGGAACACTTGATATTCTGTTAGAAGCGGGCTGGATTCGACCACGTGGACGACGGCAGGTGCCAGGGAAGCCTATAACTTGGGGTACATCAGACGCATTCCTTGATCATTTTGGATTGGAATCTTTAAGCGCGTTGCCGGGAGTAGAGGAGTTAAAAGCGGCGGGACTGCTGGATAAACGCCAGAGCTGGAGCCCTATAATGGAGATTGAGGCAGGCGACGTAGACGCAGACGAAATTGGTGATGATGAAGTCTACGAGGCCGTTGAAACTGACGATGCAATTGCAATGGATAAATAATTATACAGTCAGGTCTTTGTTTTTTCGATGAAAAGACTTAATATGAAGCGTAATTATACGATCGGCGGAAACGTAAGGATTAAATAAATGGGTGCATTCAGTATTTGGCACTGGTTGATTGTGCTGGTCGTTGTCTTGGTGTTATTTGGTGGAAAAGGCAAGATTTCAAGCCTGATGGGCGATTTTGGAAAAGGCCTAAAATCTTTTAAGAAAAACATCAAAGATGACGGTCAAGAGATTGAATCAAAAGAAACTACAGCACTCGACGATAATAAACCTAACGCCACAATAGCCGAGCCTGCAGCGGCTGGAAAAGATCAAGCGGCTAATTCCTGAAACGCGGTTGTACGCACAATTTTTGCCCCTGCAACCTTTGCCAAAGTGACGCTTCATGCTCGATGTCGGATGGCAAGAGCTTTTCATTATCGCAGTGATCACGATTATCGTCGTCGGCCCCAGGGAAATTCCTACGGTGCTGCGGACAGTATTGTCGTGGGTTCGGCGTATCAAAGAAATGGCGCGGGAATTTCAAACCGGTATCGACGATATTGCGCGGGAATCGGAACTCAGTGAAATCCGGCGTGAGCTTGAAGGCACGGTGAATGTCGACCTCGAAAAAGAATTAGAAAACACGATCGACCCTGATGGTGAAATTTCAAGTGATTTATACGACCTTCGAAAAGCCAGCGAGGAAGTTGCTCAACAACAACAAGAGTTAACCCAACGTCAGATTGACCTTTCGGCGCAGCAAGAAGAGTTGCGCGCTGACGTGGCGTTGGAAGAATCTCGTGAATATTCGCCCCCTGATGAGCCGGTGGGAGGTGACCCTCCAAGCGAAGGGGCATCACTCAAAGACTCCGAGAATGAGATTGAGACCTCGGCGGAATCGCTTGAAGTGAACCCATCAATAGAATCTGGTCGGGCCACTAAATGACCAATTCCTTTGACGACGCAAAAATGCCAATGCTGGATCACTTGGTGGAATTGCGCAAACGTTTGACGTGGTCCGCGGGCGCATTTTTTGCGTTGTTCATGGCCTCGTTTTATTTTGCGGGGCCCGTGTTCGATTTTTTGGTGCAGCCTTTATACGATATGTGGCAAGGCGATGAATCGCGACGTTTAATCTTTACGGCGCTACATGAAAAATTCCTAACCGAAATTAAAGTTGCTTTTTTCGTGTCTGCATTCGTGTCGTTTCCGATTATTTCCAATCAAATTTGGCTGTTTGTTGCGCCAGGCCTCTACAAACACGAGAAACGCGCGTTTTTGCCATTTTTGATTGCGACACCGGTGCTGTTCTTCATGGGGGGCGCATTTGTTTATTATGTCATTTTGCCTGTCGCGTGGGATTTTTTCGCCAGCTACGAACAAAGCGGCGGCGATGGGCGATTGGCGATTCAGCTGGAACCAAAGGTTGACCAATATTTGTCTCTTGTGATGCGTTTAATTTTTGCCTTTGGTCTTAGTTTTGAATTACCAGTTATTCTGACCTTATTAGCCAAGGTCGGTATTATTGATGCGGCGGGACTACGTAAGAAACGTCGCTACGCCATAGTTGCAGCCTTTATCGCGGCGGCCGTATTAACGCCGCCGGATCCTATCAGTCAGCTGGGTTTGGCGATTCCAATCATTATACTTTATGAAATCTCAATCTGGTGCGCGACATTGGTCGCTAAGCCTGGCCCCGAAGCGGATGAAGAAGAGGGTGTTGACGAAGAATAAGGGGAAAGGTGGATTCTGGACCTCTTCGCGACGCCGTCTTATAAACGCCGCAATCAATTTAGAGGCGTTTCATGCATGATTTAAGACTAATTCGGGAAGCCCCGGAAGAACTCGATACTGGATTAACGCGGCGTGGTGCCGAACCGGCGTCAGCCGAAATACTCGCCGTGGACCAGGACCGACGCGCCGCGCAAACCGATTTACAGGAAATGCTTCAACGTCGGAATGAGGTGTCGCGACAGGTGGGCGCAGTGAAGCAAACCGGTGAAGACGCCTCCACATTGATCGCCGAAGTGCAGTCGCTTAAGAAAAACATAGCTGACACGGAAAACACCGAGCGGGATTTGGCGAACCGTTTGGAAATGTTGTTAGCGGGGTTGCCGAATCTACCCAACGCAAACACACCAGATGGTGCCGATGAAGCGGATAACGTGGAAGTCCGCAGTGTCGGCGAAAAGCCGTCCTTCGATTTTTCGCCCATGGAACATTTTGATTTGGGTGAAGCGTTGGGCCTTATGGATTTTGAATTAGCCGCGCGCTTGTCTGGGGCGCGGTTTGTTGTCTTGAAAGGCGCCTTGGCGCGCATGGAACGGGCGCTTGGCGCTTTCATGCTGGATTTGCACACCGAAGAACATGGTTATACCGAAGTGGCACCTCCGGTTTTGGTTAAAGAAGGTGCGCTATACAACACAGGTCAACTACCAAAATTTTCTGAAGATTTATTCCGGACCAGCGATAATTATTGGCTTATTCCGACAGCGGAAGTGCCATTAACAAACATCCCAGCGGATAAAATTATGGAAGCATCGGCGCTGCCAATACGGGTTACTGCCTGGACGTCCTGTTTTCGCTCTGAAGCGGGGTCGGCGGGGCGGGACACTCGTGGCATGTTACGGCAGCATCAGTTTAATAAAGTTGAAATGGTCAGCGTGACCCACCCCGACGATTCCGAAGCGGAATTAGAACGAATGACAACCTGCGCGGAGGAGGTCCTGAAACAGCTGGGCATTCACTATCGTGTGGTCGCCTTGTGCGCTGGAGATATAGGTTTTGGAGCGCGTCAGACTTTCGATATCGAGGCCTGGATTCCTGGACAAAGCATGTACCGTGAAGTTTCCAGTTGTTCCAATTGCGGGGACTTTCAAGCGCGTCGCATGAAAGCGCGGTTCCGAACCTCAGGAGAAAAGGGCACCCGCTTCGTTCATACATTAAATGGCTCAGGACTGGCGGTGGGGCGGACGTTGATCGCGATCATGGAAAATTATCAAAACAGCGATGGGTCGATTACTATCCCGGAAGCGCTGCGACCCTATATGGGCGGGAAATCACGTATAGAGTCAATCGTGGGGTGGTGTGATGATTCGACCTCCAATTAATCTTCGAGGCGCGCGCATACTTGTCACCAATGACGACGGTATTGATGCGCCTGGTTTAAAGGTGGCGGAAGATATCGCCCGAACATTTTCCGAAGACGTGTGGGTGGTGGCGCCGGAAACAGAACAAAGTGGCGCCGGACATTCGTTGACGTTGACCCAGCCGTTGCGGCTCCGGGAAATTTCGGAAAAGAGATTTTCACTGGGAGGAAGTCCCACTGATTGCGTTCTTTTCGCCGTATCGCGAATTATGGAAGGGTTTCGTCCTGACATTGTCCTTTCCGGCGTCAATCGGGGTGCCAATGTCGGAGATAACGTGACCTATTCGGGAACTGTCGCCGCAGCCATGGAAGGGGCGATCCTCGGCCTTCCTTCCATTGCATTGAGTCAGGAGCGTGAATACGATCAACCTATTTGTTGGGACGCCACCGCCCACCATGGCGCGCGAATCGTGGAGCAACTGACAGCGTTGCCCTGGCCGAACGATGTTTTCATGAATGTAAATTTTCCGAACCGAAATCCGAAAGAAGTGTCAGGTGTGAATGTCGTGGTGCAGGGTCGTCAGGATGCTGGATATGATATCCAGGAACGGATTGATCCCAGAAGTAATTCGTATTTTTGGATTGGCGCTGCCGTACGTAATGGCATCCGAGTTGGGGATACTGACTACCAGGCTCTCGAACGTGGGGAAATTAGTATTACACCGTTGCATATGGACCTGACCCATCACGAGGCGCTGGAGCAAATGAAAGGGGCATTTTCGTGACCCAAGATGCCCAGAAAATCAGGCTAATTCTGGAATTGCGGCAAGCTGGCATTATCGATACAGAAATTTTGTCCGCAATGGAAAAAGTGCCCCGTGAACGTTTCGTACCTCATGCGTTTGAAGACCGGGCGTATGACGGCATAGCTTTACCCATTGGACATGGACAAACCATCAGCCAACCGGTTGTTGTTGCAAAAATGATTATGGCGTTGAATCTGAATGACCGTATTAAAATTTTAGAGGTAGGCGCTGGGTCGGGTTATCAAACGGCGATTCTGTCATATCTGTGTCGCCGCGTGTACGCGATAGAACGGCATCGGGATTTATTGATTGGCGCACAAAACTTGCTGGATGAAATTCGGCGTTATAATGTGACGGCGGTGCTTGGAGACGGGACGCTAGGCTGGCCTGATCAGGCACCGTTTGAACGCATTATCGTTAGCGCCGCTGCGCCAGAAATCCCCGAAAATTTAACTAATCAATTGGCCGAAGGTGGCGTCATGGTTCTTCCGGTAGGAGATCAACGTCGCGATCAGATGATAATGCGAGTTATACGGCGAGAGGGCGTTATTCACACCGAAAATTTGTGGCCGGTTCGGTTTCTGCCGCTCGTCCCCGGTCGCCCGGAGGAGGATAACGGCAATGTTGAAACTTCCGGTCGATTTGCCAAGAGATGACCATCTCGACAAACTACTGGTACAAAACTAGGGGCGCACGCTGTATCGTGCCCCTGGTGGCAGCTGTTGGGTTATCGGGATGCCTAAACGTATTTATTGATAACCCTGGTAAAGTTGTTCTGTACGAAGGACAGGACTCCTCCCGTCGGGGGAGCTCCTTAATCAAGTCAGTCACTCAACCCCCAGGCAATCAATCCCGTGTTCATATTGTTCGCTCTGGTGACACCGTTTATCAGATTTCCCGGCGATATGACGCGCCAATCCGGGCCATAATTGATGCGAATCGCCTGCGTCCACCTTACGTTTTGAAAAGCGGTGTGCAGCTGACATTGCCACCGCCTCAATTTCACACGGTGCGTGATGGCGATACGATCTATGGAATTTCGCGGCGATATAATTTAGCGATGAACGAATTGGTGCGTTCGAACAATATTGCGCCACCGTACCAGATTATTGTTGGGCAAAAATTGAAACTTTTTGCGATGCGCGTACAAATATTGCCTGCTGTGCGACAGCAATCTGTTCAAAAGACTTCAAGGCCCGCTATGATGGTGGGAAACTCTGCGACGCCGAAACATGTCGAAGTCACATCCAAACGCACCGCGCCACGGATTAACCGGCCAAAACCACCACCACCACCGCGTGCCGGCAGATATTTTTTATTACCCGTCCGAGGAAAAATAATTTCTCGATTTGGCCCAAAACGAAAGGGTCTCCACAATGACGGTATTAATATAACCGCGCCAAGCGGCGCTGCGGTCCGCGCCGCAGAAAATGGCGTTGTCGTTTATAGTGGCAATGAGTTGTTAGGGTATGGCAACATGGTTCTACTGCGCCACGCCGACGGTTACATGACGGCGTACGGACATAATGGGGAAATTTTAGTGCGAAAAGGCCAGAAAGTCCGGCGCGGTCAGGTCATCTCAAAGGTCGGCAGCACTGGGAATGTTTCAGTTCCACAGCTGCATTTTGAAATTCGTAAAGGCAAAACTGCCGTTAACCCCGCGAAACTTATTAAAGGCCTGTCATAAGCATTTAATTCAGGGGGACGCCGAGTCGGCCCGCCAGATCCTGCAGAAATTGCCACGCAACGCGGCCGGACCGGGCGCCGCGTGTCACGGACCACTCAATTGCCTGGGGGCGCCATTCCTCTTCCATAATATCAAGACCAAAATGTTCGATATAGCCTTCAATCATTGAAAAATACGTATCCTGGCTGCTGTTATGAAACCCAAGCCAAAGGCCGAATCTATCAGATAACGAGACTTTTTCCTCTACAGCTTCTGACGGATTGATCGCGCTGGAACGTTCGTTTTCGATCATATCGCGCGGCATCAGGTGGCGCCGATTCGATGTTGCGTAAAACAGCACATTTTCGGGGCGCCCTTCGAGTCCGCCTTCAAGGACAGCTTTCAAGGATTTATAACTGGCGTCTTCTCCGTCAAAGGATAGATCGTCACAGAACACGATGGTTCGACGATTCGCCGCTTTGATTAGCGTCAATAAGGCAGGCAGTGTTGGAATGTCTTCTCGGTGTATTTCAACCAATGCCAATGCGCCGGGCTTTTCTTCGTTTATTTCACCATGCACTGACTTGACCAGCGAGCTTTTACCCGCGCCGCGCGCGCCCCATAACAGTGCATTGTTCGCGGGTAATCTGTTCGCGAACTGCCGCGTATTTTCCAGAAGCGTTCCACATTGCTGTTCTATGCCCTTCAGCAGAGATAGATCAAGCCTGTTGACTGAATGGACCGGATCGAATGACTTTTGATCGGCATGCCAGACAAACGCGTCCGCCGCACTAAGGTCATTTGCGGCAGGCGGTGGCGGCGCTAAGCGTTCTAAGCTGTCAGCGATGCGTGTCAAAAGCGCGTTCATTTCTTGATTGTCCATAATAAATCTAATGTGCTGGTTGAAAGGTGGCGGAAATTAACATACGTCCCTGTCTCGTCAACGCCGTAAAATTTCGCGGAAAATTTTCGGCTTGATTGCAATTATGGCAAGGCAGGCTATATTGCCGCCGGCAGCGTTTGGTCGCGAGTAACTGATGGAGAGCATGATGTTTATATCTGAAGCATGGGCGCAGGGCGCAGGCGGTGGCGGCGGAGACATGTTCACGTCGTTTTTACCTCTCATTCTAATCTTTGCGGTTTTCTATTTTCTATTAATTCGACCGCAACAGAAAAAATTGAAAGCGCACCAAGCCATGATAGGCTCGTTGCATCGCGGCGATAAGGTCATTACGGGCGGTGGTTTATACGGTTCTGTCACCAAAGTCCTAAATGACGCGGAAGTCATGGTGGAAATCGCCGAAGGTGTCCGCGTTAAGGTCGCGCGCAGTACAATTTCAACGGTTACGACGTCCAGCAATGCGGGCCGCGCCAAATCTGCAGGTCCGGCGCCGGCGAATGATTCCGTAGAACAACCTTCAGGCGGCATCATCGGCAGACTCTTCGGTAAAAAATAAGGCTCGCCCAATTTAAATTCGCGTATTAAAGGCGTCCTTCATGATCAATATATCAACCCGGAACCGGATTCTGATCGCACTTGTCTGCGTTCTTGGGCTGCTCTATGCGGCGCCGAATTTCTTTGCAAAAGACACCTTTTCGAATTGGCCAAGCTGGTTGCCGGGCCAACAAATTAATCTAGGCCTAGATCTGCAAGGCGGGTCCCACCTTTTGCTGGAAGTAGACACGAATACGGTTATCGCCGAGCGCTTGTCAGGGGTGGAGGATTCGGTGCGCCGCCTCCTTCGTAGTGCCAAGATCAAATACAAAGGGTTGGGCGTTCGTAACCTGGCGGTCGTTTTTTCCACGCGGGATCCGAGCCTGACTGAAAATGTAGAAACAAAGCTTGCCGAGGAATTTAAGGCGTCGACCCTGGATCAATTTGGGTCGCCAACCAGGGAAGTTTACGTTGAGGCGGCTGGTGACGGCAGTTTTTCCCTGACCTTGACGGAAGAGGCCGTCAGCGCGCGGATCGACAGCACCGTGGCGCAATCCATCGAAATCATCCGCCGCAGAATTGATGAAACGGGAACGCGGGAGCCAACAATTCAGCGGCAGGGCAAAGAACGTATTTTGGTGCAATTGCCCGGTGTTGATGATCCGGAGCGGATCAAAAAATTGCTTGGCAAGACCGCTAAACTCAATTTCCATATGGTCGATGAGGTGAATTCGCAAAGCGCCAGTTTGCGCGGCAGCGTCCCACCCGGGTCAATGTTAGTGCCCTCCGAAGACGCAGGACCAAGCGGGCAGCCTGAAAACGTTCTCGTGCGCAAAAGAGTTCAGGTTGGCGGTGATCGACTTGTCGACGCGCAGGCGACCTTTCAGGACAATCAACCTGTCGTCAGTTTTCGATTTGATACAGTAGGTGGCCGAAAATTTGCCAATACGACCAAGGGCAATGTTGGAAAACGCCTGGCGATAGTACTGGATAAGAAAGTCATTAGCGCGCCACGCGTCAACGAACCCATCCTCGGCGGCAGCGGGATTATCTCTGGCAGTTTCACTGTACAAGAAGCCCAGGATCTTGCTTTGCTCCTGAGAGCCGGTGCCTTGCCCGCGCCCATTACGATTTTGGAAGAAAGGACCGTTGGACCAGGTTTAGGGCAAGACTCAATCGATGCAGGCCAAATTGCCAGCATCATCGGACTCATCTTTGTCCTAATTTACATGATTTTATCATACGGCATTTTCGGCGTCATGGCGAATATCGCGCTGTTCTTTAACATCGCGCTTATCCTGGCGCTCTTATCGGCACTCCAGGCCACACTAACCTTGCCCGGCATTGCGGGAATTGTGTTGACGATTGGCATGGCGGTTGACGCCAATGTTTTGGTCTTCGAACGAATACGCGAAGAAACCGCCAATGGTCGTACGCCAATATCGTCCGTCGATTCAGGTTATCGGCGCGCCATTACGACTATTATCGATGCGAATTTAACAACGCTAATAGCCGCTGTTTTACTTTTCGCCTTTGGCTCCGGGCCGATAAAAGGCTTCGCTGTCACGCTGTCGATCGGCATTTTAACCTCGATGTTTACCGCTATTATGGTCACGCGCTTGTTAATAGTGCTGTGGCTGCGGCGCGTTCGACCGATCAAATTGCCTATTTAGGGGATGCGCATGAAACTTTTAAAACTCGTTCCTGCAAATACGGCGTTTGATTTTGTCGGCAAACGTCTGTTGGCCTTCGTTATGTCTGGGTTCCTTATTCTGGCGTCGTTAGGTTTATTTTTCACCCAAGGACTTAACCTCGGAATTGATTTTCTTGGGGGTATTTTGATTGAAATTAAAACCGACGGCCCTGCTGATTTAGGCGCCCTTCGCACCAAGTTAGGTAATCTCAATTTGGGCGATGTCACGTTGCAGGAGTTCGGTGCGCCCAACGACGTTTTGATTCGCGTTCAGAAACAAGATGGCGGCGATAGCGGCCAGCAAGCCGCAATCGATGCGGTCAAGAACGCATTGGGCGACGTCGTTGTTGAATACAGGCGCACAGAGTTCGTGGGGCCGACGGTGGGAGCCGAGCTTCGTGAAGCGGCGACCTGGGCGGTGCTCATGGCTATTGGCGCGATCCTGATGTACGTTTGGTTTCGATTCGAATGGCAGTTTGGCGTTGGAGCCGTTATTGCGCTGGTGCATGACGTTATCACCACGATTGGCCTGTTCTCGCTGATCCAATTAGAATTTAATTTAGCGACCGTAGCCGCCGTTTTGACCATTGCAGGGTATTCGATCAACGATACGGTTGTTGTATATGACCGGGTTCGGGAAAACATGCGCCGGTATAAGAAAATGCCGATGGCGGAATTGTTAAACAATTCCCTGAACCAAACCTTGTCACGAACGACGATGACCAGTGTCACGACATTACTGGCGCTTGTGGCGCTCTACATATTCGGAGGCGAGGTTATTCGAGGGTTTAGCATCGCCTTGATCTGGGGCGTTATAATTGGAACTTACTCGTCGATCTGGCTCGCAGTGCCGTTTTTGCTGTATGTCCGCCCCCGCCGCGGCGGGGAAGAGTCTGAAGGTGAATACAGCAAGGCGAAAGCGTTATAATCCAAAATGGATATCACGCCGCTTATCCCCGGAGGCAGGCAGGTCATCGACAGTTATGGCTCCGGTCGCTTTCAGGTCTCCCAGGAACCTTATACTTCGTCCATACTTGTCACGCCTGACTGGACAAAACCCTGGTTAGTCCAAAACTTTGACGACATTAGCATTAACTCCCTGGCGCCTATTCTGGCTGAAGAAGCCGAAATTCTTATCATAGGTGCGGGAGAGCGAATGCAACTCATGGCGTCACTGCTACGGCAGGAATTTAGAGAGGCGAAAATTGCAGTAGATATCATGGACACCGGCGCCGCCTGCCGGACCTACAATCTGTTAATGGGGGATGGGCGCCGTGTGGCGGCAGCCTTGCTGGCGCTGCCTTAGGGCAGAATAAAAGCGGGACCCCGGAAGGTCCCGCTTTCATACACTTGTAGCAACACCGTGTTACGAAATGTTGTACAGCCCTTGCGCGGCAATCATCGCGAAGAGCATCGGGAAAGACAGCAAAGTGTTAGTTCTTGAGAACAACATCGCAGTCCGTCCTGCAGCAGCTTTTTCATCAGCGGTGCCATCGACTATTCCCAAGGCGACTTTCTGTTTTGGCCAAATAATGAACCAAACATTGCCCCACATGATGATACCGAACCACATGCCTATACCGAGCATTCTATGGCCTGACGTAGAGTCGTCGACCAAACCAAGTGATAAGACATTGCCAATATAACCGTTCATGTACGCAAGAATAAGACCGGTGATAATCGTACCCATGGCACCCCAACGGAACCACCACAACGCCGCAGGCGCAATAACTTTGCCGATGGCTGGTTTTTGTTCGTCGGGTATATTTGGCATATTGGGAATTTGCACGAAATTGAAATACCAGAGTATGCCAATCCACATCACGCCACAGATGACGTGCAGCCATCGGAACACAAATTTTCCAAATACCATGCCGTCATAGTCACCATCGAGGTAATACACACCAAATAGGAGTAACGCGACGATAAAACCCGTAATGACGGTTTTCTTTAAATCAGATAATATGCCTGCCATGAAGCCCCACTCTTTTTAGTTACCAATGTTAGCCATGCACAAAGTATTGTGTGCACGAGTATTGATTATGGATAAATCTGTGGTTTTTGTATAGATGGATTATTTATTCACGATTAACGCAATCTTCTGTAGGTGCCGGTTACAATGAAGAATATATTTTTCTCTGTCTAATCTTGAGATACCTCGAGAAGGCAAAGTTTGCTGACCGAAAACCACGATTTAAAGTCAAAACGTGGCGTACCCATTGAAATATATAGAATAATTTTAAAGTACGGGCAAAATACTGTGAGTGAATATCGGACGCTGGGGTACTGCGCTAAAGAAGTTCAAACCTTGGATAGGGATCGATTTTTGATGACCCTGCTTGCGCCAGCCCATGCGCGCGATGCGCTTTTCACCTTGTATGCATTTAATTTGGAAATCGCGAAAATTCGCGAATCGGTTTCTGAACCGATACTGGCTGAAATGAGATTCCAGTGGTGGCGAGACGCAATCGATGGGATTTATAATGGCGCTCCTCCTCAACATCCAGTCGTTCAGCCGTTACATGACGTCATTTATAAATTTAATCTAAAGCGGGAACGTTTTGAGTCATTAATTCATGCGCGCGCCATTGATATCGCGACATCGCCGCCCTCGACCTTGGCGCAATTCATGCAATATGGATCGGACACTACGACGCCGTTGGTTTTTCTGGCGCTTGAAATACTTGGTCCAGTGGATGAATCTTTACGGTCAATCGCCCAGAATGCTGCGACGGCATGGGCGGTGACGGGCTTGTTGCGGGCACTACCGTACAATCTTCGACATCGGCGAAACTACCTGCCGACCGAAATGATGGCTGAGTACGAGCTCGACCTGAATGCGGTCGCTGAACTACGGCCTTCCCGCGAATTGGCGCGCCTCGTTCAGTCTGTATCAAACACTGCCTGCAGCAATTTGAATTTCGTCCGGAAAGGGCGCGGTGCCATTCACCGAAAGTATCTTACGCCCTTACTGATCGCGCCCCTAGCCCGGCAATATAATCGACGTTTCGCCCGGGCCAATTACAATATTTTCGATCCAACTTTTGCGGAAGCGCCGCCGCTTCGTGCCTGGCCGTTAATTTCGAGCGTGTTGCTAGGCCGCGTTTGAGTTGATTTTTTAACTGCGGGTTGTTGGGGCGTTGTCGTTGTTCAGCCATACACCCAAATCGGCGCTGGCTCGGGACGTATAGGCCAGTTTGCGATCCCTACCGCGTAATTTTCGGAGCTTCCCACCTTTTACCACCTCCGGTGCCGGTGGTGGTGGGAATAAACCAAAGTTGACGTTCATCGGCTGAAACATTTTCGCGTCCGCCCCACCGGTAATATGGCGCAGCAGCGCGCCCAGAGCGGTTGTCTCCGGCGGTGAGGTCATTAATTCACTCATGGCCTCGGCCGCCGTAAAGCGACCTGCAATCATTCCCATGGCGGCAGATTCAACATAGCCTTCAACACCGGTGATTTGTCCGGCGAAACGCACCCGTGGACAGGCGCGCAGTCTAAGTTGAGGGTCAAGGACCTTTGGGCTGTTTAAGAAGGTGTTTCGATGCAACCCGCCGAGCCGTGCAAATTCCGCGTTTTCCAAACCTGGAATCATTCGGAGGACGTCAATTTGTTCGCCATGGCGCATTTTTGTTTGAAAGCCGACGATATTGTACAGCGTGCCAAGCGCGTTATCCTGGCGCAATTGTACGACAGCGTGCGGTTTTTCCGGATTGTGGGGATTCGTTAATCCGACGGGCTTCATCGGACCATATCGCAGTGTCTCGACGCCGCGAGCCGCCATGACTTCAACCGGTAAACAGCCTTCGAAATAAGGAGTCGATGTCTCCCATTCATGGAATGCTATTTTATCGGCTGCTAACAACGCATCTAGAAAAGCTTCATATTCGGATTGGTTCAGGGCGCAATTTATATAATCGGACCCATCGCCCTTGTCATAACGCGATTGATACCAAGCCTTGTCTAAATTTATTGAATCCTTGTGTATGATGGGTGCGATTGCGTCGAAAAACGACAAAGCATCCTCACCTGTCAGTTCGGTTATCGCTGTAGCTAATGTGGGTGAGGTGAGGGGGCCTGTCGCGATGATGGTAGGACCCCATTCTTCGGGCGGAAATGTGGTCACTTCGCCACGTTCAATCGTTACGAGCGGATCATTTTTGAGAGCCGTCGTGACGTGATCTGAAAACTGGTCGCGGTCTACCGCTAACGCGCCGCCGGCAGGCACTCTACTGGCGTCGCCGGCAGATAAGATCAAAGAGTCGCAGCGGCGCAATTCTTCGTGCAACAAACCGACGGCGTTTTGTTCCGCGTCGTCAGACCTAAATGAGTTGGAACACACCAGTTCCGCCAAGCCTTCGGTCAAGTGCGCGTCGGTACCGCGATTGGGCCGCATTTCATGCAATATAACTGGAATGCCGCGGCGGGTAATCTGCCAAGCGGCCTCTGAACCCGCCAACCCGCCACCGATGACATGAATGCTCTTTAATTTCGACATGAAAAATCCTACGAGGCGCGTCTTTGAGACGTTTTGCTAGTGGTTAAATATGGTGCTAGAAATTTTCCGGTATGGCTTTCTTCAACTCGCGATACGACTTCAGGCGTTCCGCTGGCGACAATCCGGCCGCCGCCATCCCCGCCATCAGGACCGAGGTCAATGATGTGGTCGGCTGTTTTCAGAACTTCTAAATTGTGTTCGATGACGACAACGGTGTTTCCTGTGTCGACCAGTGCTTGCAGGACTTCCAATAATCTCCGCACGTCTTCAAAGTGAAGGCCTGTCGTTGGTTCATCGAGAATATAGAGCGTCCGGCCGGTCGCACGGCGAGACAGTTCTTTCGCCAGTTTAACGCGCTGCGCTTCGCCTCCAGATAAGGTTGTCGCCGGTTGTCCAACCTTTATGTATCCAAGGCCAACCCGCTGTAGGGTGACGAATTTATCGCGAATAGAGGGAACCGCGTTAAAAAAATCAGCGGCGTCATCGACGGTCATATCCAGGACATCCGCGATGGATTGTCCTTTAAAAGCGACTTCCAGAGTTTCGCGGTTGTATCTGCTCCCTTTACAGACATCGCATTGGACATAAATGTCGGGCAGAAAATGCATTTCAATTTTAATGACGCCGTCACCCTGGCAGGCTTCGCAACGTCCACCTTTAACATTGAAGGAAAACCGGCCCGGCGCATACCCGCGCGTGCGCGCTTCGGGCAATCCAGAATACCATTCCCGAATCGGCGTAAAGGCGCCGGTATACGTTGCCGGGTTTGAACGTGGCGTTCGTCCTATGGGCGATTGGTCGATGTCAATAATTTTATCCAACCGCTCGACGCCCGCAATGGCGCGGTGACGTCCCGGATGCGCGCGTGCGCCGTTCAATTGTCGCGCCAGGGCTTTGTATAACGTGTCTATGATAAGTGTTGATTTACCGCTGCCCGACACACCTGAAACACAGGTGAACGTTCCCAAGGGAATGTCGACATTCACGTCATTCAGATTGTTCGACGAGGCTCCTTTGATCCGCAATCGTTGTCCAGCGCCTGCGCGACGGCGCTTTTGGGGCACCTCGATTTGACGGGATCGAGACAAATACTGGGCCGTCAGACTTTCTGTGCATTTCATGACTTCGCTTGGGGTGCCCGCGGCAATAACCGCACCACCATGGGTGCCGGCGCCTGGTCCCATATCGACCAAATAATCAGCGGATAAAATGGCTTCCTCATCATGTTCGACAACGATGACGGTGTTGCCAAGGTCGCGAAGTCTTTTTAATGTTTCCAATAACCGCGCGTTATCGCGTTGGTGCAATCCAATCGAAGGCTCGTCGAGGACATAAAGGACGCCCGTAAGGCCGGACCCAATTTGCGACGCGAGACGAATGCGTTGGCTTTCACCGCCCGACAATGTCGCGGAGGATCGGCTCAAGGTCAGGTATTCAAGGCCAACATTGACTAAAAATGATAAACGCTCATTGATTTCCTTTAATATTCGAGCGCCGATTTCGTTTTGTTGATCGGTTAAGTGTTCCGATAGATTGCTGAACCACATATTCGCTTGTTTGATAGACAACGCAGCGATGTCGGAAATATGACAATCCGCTATTTTAACCGCCAACGCCTCTGGCTTTAAGCGATCGCCATTGCAGATTTCGCAGGCGCGTGGTGTTTGGTATTTTCCCAATTCTTCCCGCAACCACTTGCTATCGGTTTCACGCCAACGCCGGGTTAAATTCGGCAATACGCCTTCGAACGCTTTCTTTGTTTCATACGCGCGTAGGCCATCGTCATAGGTCATTGTCACTATGGTTTCACCAGCACCATACAACAGGCCTTTGCGAGCGTTTTCCGGCAGGTCTTTAAAAGGTTTGGCCATCGAAATTTTGAAATGCTTCGCCAGGCTTTTCAGGGTTTGTAGGTAATATGGCGACGAAGCATTCACCCAAGGCGCGATGGCGCCATCTTTAAGCGATTTCGTGGTGTCGGGAACGACCAATTCTTCGTCGAACAGGTTCATTGTTCCCAAGCCATCACAAACCGGGCAGGCGCCGAATGGATTGTTGAACGAAAATAAACGTGGTTCGATTTCATCTATGGTGAAACCGGATACCGGACATGCAAATCGCGCGGAAAAAATCGTACGCTCGCTTGTATCGGCGTCGTCCACAAAGACCAAGCCGTCAGACAAATTCAATGCCGTCTCCAGCGAATCGGCAAGCCGCGCCTCTATACCTTCTCGCAGTACAACGCGATCAACGACGACTTCGATGTTGTGTTTGATATTTTTTTCAAGAGCTGGAGCCTCTTCGATGAGATACATTTCACCGTCGATTCGCACACGTTGAAACCCGCGCTTTTGTAAATTAACCAATTCCCGGCGAAATTCACCTTTACGCCCCCGTGCGATTGGCGCGAGAAGGTATAGCCGGACGCCTTCTTGCATATCCAATACCCGATCAACCATTTGGCTGACGGTTTGACTTTCGATTGGCAGTCCCGTTGCGGGAGAGTAGGGTATTCCGATACGAGCGAACAACAATCGCATGTAGTCGTATATTTCCGTCACCGTTCCGACAGTGGACCTTGGGTTCCGGCTGGTTGTCTTCTGTTCGATGGAAATCGCGGGCGACAGGCCTTCGATTGAATCGACATCTGGTTTCTGCATTAATTCCAGGAATTGCCGAGCGTAGGCCGATAAGCTTTCCACGTATCTCCGTTGTCCTTCGGCGTAAATGGTGTCAAAGGCCAATGATGATTTTCCTGAACCGGAAAGCCCGGTAATGACGATCAGTTGATCGCGTGGAAGATCGACGTCGATATTTTTTAAATTATGTTCACGGGCTCCGCGAACGCAAATGGTGGAGAGCATGTCAACCTGACGCGAGTTTATGGTGGGTAAATATAGAGGGCGCCACCGTTGGAATCGACCCTATTCGGTAGATTGTTTTAAAGTATATCATCTCAAGCGGACTCGATTAATGGTTGCCGTCTGGGCGTTGCCCGCATAGTTTTACGACAGATAACCGAAGCGGCGAAATTGGTCACGGCCTTATTCGTACAATGTATTTGCGGTACGGCGCGTTACAGAGGAAATTAGGTAGATGGCGGGTAGCATTAATAAAGTAATTCTGGTGGGCAATTTGGGCCGGGATCCAGAAGTTCGAATGACGCAAAATGGCGCCAAGGTTGTGAACATGCGACTGGCGACAAGCGAGCAATGGAAAGATCGTGATGGCAATCGCCAGGAACGCACTGAATGGCACAGCATCGTCATTTTTAATGAACATTTAGCTGGAATTGCGGAACGATTCCTTCACAAGGGATCAAAAATCTACGTTGAAGGTCAATTGCAAACCCGTAAGTGGACCGACCAGCAAGGCGTGGAAAAATACACGACTGAAGTCATGTTGGGTAAATTCCGCGGAGATATTCAAATGTTGGATAGCCGAGGTGACAGCGGTGGCGGTGGACAATACGGCGACGGCAATAACGATCAAGGAGCGGGTCAGAGGGATCCAGGAACTCGGGAACAAAGCGCTCCGTCAGGGGGCGCGTCAGACCTCGATGATGAAATACCATTTTAGAGAAAATACTTCGGTTTGACATTCGAGCGTTTCAGCGGAAGATGAACTGCTGGTGCTTTTGGGCACCAATATCTTAGTCAGACGCTCCGCATCTAATCTAAATGTATATTTAGCGGACATCGATAACACGACAGTAGCTGGGGAAATAGTATGAAAATTAGTCATATTGCACTATGTGTCGCGCTCGCCTTTGTGGTAAGTGCATGCGCACAAACAAAAGACGTCAATAGCTCGACAAAAATGACGGCTGAACAAATGTTGGCGAAGAAAAAAGCCAAAGCCGCCAAGGCCGCAAAGCAGCAGGCGTCGATTAAGTCAAATACCGACGCGA
>JAPKDL010000010.1 GCA_028822585.1 Alphaproteobacteria bacterium
AATGAAGGCCGTCCTTCCAAAGCCGTGTTCGGATATTACTGTGCGGCACCAGGCCACGGGGTGACCACCGCAAAGGTCAATGACATTATCGACGGGATTGAATATCGCGGTGTCGGCGACAATGTCCGTTTTGAACCTACGCCACCCGAAATTGCGATGGCGGGTCACGGCGGTCAAAGCCCGACAAGCTTTGCCAAAGGGATTGGGTCAGGCGCTGGGAATTCAAATTTTCCGTTCGATATCGCCGTGCAATTTCAAGAAAATGAAAGCAACGAAGTCCGGAGATAGACCACTTTTCAAACAGCGTTAGACGTCTTTATTCGCTCAATGACCCAGGATACCAACTCGCCTCGCGTTTTTCAGCGAAGCTGAGCAGGCCTTCCGCCGCCTCGCTGGTTTGGCGTTTCGCCGAATGCAGCAACGCCATGTGTTCAGCGGCGGCATCATCAACCATAAATTCGCCGAGTTCCATTACCTGAGACTTGGTCCATGACACTGCGTCCGGCCCATTTTTCAGGATTGAATCGATTATGGGCGCAACAGCGTCGTCCAAGCCACCCGTCGGGCAGACTTCATGGACAATGCCCAACTCACGTCCCTTTGCCGCATCAAACCGTTCGGCGGTCAAAGCGTAGCGGCGCACATTGCGCACGCCCATGGCCGCGATCAATTGGCGAAAGATCGGCGTCGCGACCACACCCCAGCGCACCTCGGTAATAGCGAATAAAGCGTCCTCGGACGCAATGACGATATCGCAGGCTGCGGCGATACCGACCCCACCGCCGAAACAGCCGCCATGCACCAGCGCGATCGTCGGTTTGGGGCAGCCGTCCAGCCACCGGATGGCATTGGTAGTGCTCCGCGACACCTCGTCATTGGCTTCGGGCGATTGTTCCGATGCGGCGTTCAACCATTTCAAATCAGCGCCCGCTTGAAAATGTTTTCCATTGCCGCGAATGATGATGACGCGAACCGAATCATCCGCCGCAAACGTGCCAATGGCAGCGATCAAACCTTGCACCACCTCGCCGTTATAAGCGTTGTTCACTCTGGGTCGATTTATGGTCGCCGTCGCCACGCCACGCGCGTCTATATCGGTCAACACAACGGGATCGATCATCGTCGCGGTACTCCTTAAATATGTTGATAGTTGGTAAGGTTTACATTCGAAAGACGCCGAACTTTGTCGGCTCAATCGGTTTGTTCAACGCCGCCGACAAGCCCAGACCTAACACCATTCGGGTTTGCGCAGGCTCGATGATTCCGTCGTCCCAAAGCCGCGCCGTCGCATAATAGGGGTGCCCTTCGGTTTCATATTGTTGTTTGATGGGCGCTTTGAACGCGGCCTCGTCTTCGTCCGACCAAGTTTCGCCCCGCCGTTCAATCCCATCGCGGCGCACTGTCGCCAAGACGCTGGCCGCCTGAACGCCCCCCATGACGGAAATCCGCGCGGTTGGCCACATCCACAAAAAGCGCGGCGAAAAGGCGCGCCCGCACATGCCATAATTCCCCGCGCCATGGGACCCGCCTACAATTATCGTAAATTTTGGTACATTGGCGCACGCAACGGCGGTCACCAGCTTGGCACCATCCTTGGCGATGCCACCGCTTTCGTATTTTTCGCCCACCATGAATCCCGTGATGTTCTGCAGAAAGACCAGTGGAATGCCACGCTGGCAGCACAATTCAATGAAATGCGCGCCCTTGAGCGCCGATTCGGAAAACAGAATGCCATTATTAGCGATGATCCCTACAGGGTAGCCGAAGATGTGGGCGAAGCCGCAGATCAGCGTTGTCCCATAAAGCTGTTTGAATTCGTCAAATTCACTACCATCCACGACCCGCGCGATCACCTCGCGCATGTCAAAAGGAATGCGCGGGTCCAGCGGCACAACGCCATGTAATTCCTCGGCGCCGTATAACGGTTCCTCCGGCTCGCGAAGTGCTAGATCTATGGTTTTTTTCCAGTTCAAATTGCCTATAATTCGCCGACAAATCGCCAACGCGTGGGCGTCATCCACAGCGTAATGATCTGCGACACCAGATGCGCGCGTGTGCACATCCGCCCCGCCCAGAGCTTCCGAGGTGACGACCTCCCCCGTCGCCGCCTTCACCAACGGCGGCCCTCCGAGAAATATGGTCCCCGTTCCTTTTACGATGACAGATTCATCCGACATCGCCGGCACATAAGCGCCACCCGCCGTGCAGGATCCCATCACGGCGGCGATTTGCGGTAAACCTTCGGCCGACAAGGTGGCCTGATTGTAAAATATTCGGCCAAAATGTTCCCGGTCAGGAAACACTTCATCCTGGTTTGGTAAATTGGCGCCGCCGGAATCGACTAGATAAATGCAGGGCAAATTGTTTTCGCGCGCGATTTCCTGAAGGCGTAAATGTTTTTTCACAGTGACGGGATAGTAGGTGCCGCCCTTGACCGTGGCGTCATTCACGACAATGGCGCATTCGACCCCGGACACACGACCAATACCGGTGATAATGCCAGCGCCCGCGATAGTGTCATCATACATGTCATGCGCGGCCAATTGCGACAGTTCCAAAAAAGGCGACCCAGGATCCAGTAGGCCTCTGATACGGTCGCGTGGAAGCAATTTACCGCGCCCCACATGACGCGCCCGCGCCGCTTCGCCGCCGCCGATCGCCGCCGTTGCGACTTTTTCCCGCAAATCGTCGACGAGTTCTTCAACCGCCCTCACGTTCGCCTTGAAGTCTTTGCTTCTGATATTTAATGCGCTTTTGATGACCGTCATGGGATTCCAAATGAATTAGTGTTGCGTTCGGGCACTTTATGCCTCCAGGACCCAGCATTCAAACCCTGCCGCTTAATTCGACATCAATTGTCGGGCGATTACGAGTCGTTGAATGTCGCTGGTGCCTTCGCAGATCTTGCAGATCCGCACATCGCGATAGATCCGCTCCACGGGCACGTCTTTGGTGTAGCCAACACCACCATGTACTCCAGCGGTGCGTCACACTTCATACAAGCGGCCTTCATTTCCAGTGCCATTATTTGGTCTCCTCGAACAATTCGCGTCCGATCAACATGCGTCGAATTTCGCTGGTGCCGGCGCCGATTTCATACAGCTTAGCGTCACGTAGCAGCCGTCCCGTCGGATAATCATTGATATATCCGTTCCCGCCCAAGCATTGGATGGCTTCCAGCGCCATCCAGGTCGCTTTCTCCGCCGCGTATAAAATAGCGCCTGCCGCATCCTTGCGCGTCGTGTCGCCTCGGTCACAGGCCAACGCCACCATATACACATACGACTTGGTGGCGTTCATGGTCGTGTACATGTCCGCCAACTTGCCTTGCATCAACTGAAAGGTGCCAATCGGTTGGCCGAATTGGACCCGTTCGTGCAGGTACGGCGTCACCACATCCATACACGCCTGCATGATGCCCAACGGCCCACCTGCCAACACCAAACGTTCGTAATCAAGCCCACTCATCAGCACATTGACGCCGCGCCCGACGTCGCTCAGCACGTTTTCGTCCGGGACTTCGCAATCTTCGAACACCAATTCGGAGGTGTTGGAGCCGCGCATACCAAGCTTGTCTAGCTTCGGCGAGGTCGTGAACCCCTTGAACCCTTTTTCGATGATAAAGGCGGTGACGCCGCGTTTGCCCGCATCCGGATCAGTTTTGGCGTAGACCACCAGCACATCGGCGTTCGGGCCGTTGGTGATCCACATTTTGGTGCCGTTCAGGATATAGCGATCGCCTTTCTTGTCAGCGCGGGTGCGCATCGACACCACATCCGACCCCGCCCCGACTTCGCTCATCGCCAAAGCGCCGATATGGGTGCCAGAGATTAATTTCGGAAGATATTTCTGCTTTTGCGCCTCAGACCCGTTGCGACTTATTTGGTTAACGCACAAATTCGAATGTGCGCCATATGACAATCCCACCGCCGCCGACGCCCGACTTAATTCCTCCACCGCGATGACGTGCTCGGTATAGCCCATATTGGCACCGCCGTATTTTTCGTCGACCGTGACACCCATCAACCCCAACTCACCCAGCTTGGGCCACAGGTCAGCTGGGAATTCATTAGAATCGTCAATTTCCCTCGCCCGTGGCGCGACATGATCTTCGGCAAACCGACGCACCGAATCGCGCAGCAAGTCCGCCGTTTCACCTAAATTAAAATCCAGGCTTTTACTTACATTGGCTATCATCCCCAGCACTCCTTCTCAAAATCGCCAAACTACCGCAGCTAAAATAGCACCAGAGCCACAAGCTCCAGAAAACAGAAAAACTCAACAACATCAGTAATCGTCATCAGGATTACGCTGGACGCCACCGCCGGATCAATATTCGCCCAATCCAGACCCAGCGGCGCTAAAATACCTGCCAAACCGGCGATGAACAAATTAATGATCATGGCGAGCCCGATCACCAGGCGGGTTAATAAGTCGCTGAACCAGAAATAAGCGATCCCAGCAGTTAATACAGCAAAGATCATGCCGTTAACGCCGCCAACCAAGACTTCCTTGCCGATGATGTAAAGCGCATTTTGAGCCGTCAACTCCTTCACCGCCAAGGCGCGCACCACCACGGCCAGCGTTTGCGTGCTTGCATTGCCACCACTCGACGCGACGATAGGCATCAGAGCCGCCAAAGCCGCGACACGTTCGGTTTGCGCCTGAAACAACCCGATCACCTGGGAAGCCACCACCCGCCGTCGCCAGATTTGCCAACAGCCACGACAGTCGCGAGCGCGTCGTCGCTACCGCTTCGTACAGATCATCGGCCACGACGCCACTTCATTTCAGGATACCTTCGTCATGTTCTTCCTGAAGGGCATCGACCACGTCATCAACCGTAATAACGCCGACCAAGCAGCTCGAGGCATCAACGACGGCGGCTTCCGCCAGATCATATTGCCAAAACAGAAACTCAAAATCTTCTTGATCCATGGTCACCGGTATCTGTTTGAATTGCGCTGCTAAAATTTCACGAACCGGAACGGCGCGTTGCGAACGCAACAACCGGTTCGTCATAATCACACCCAACGTCTTATGATCCGGCTCGACTGCAAATATGCCATAGAACGTGTCCGGCAAGTCGGCATCGGACCGCATATAATCGATGACTTCTCCAACTGTCCAAAACGCCGGGATCGAGACATATTCGCGGCGCATCAACCGGCCCGCGCCGTCTTCGGGATAGCCAAGCGCCGGCTCTACCATTATGTGGTCGCTGACGGGCATACTGTCCAGTAACGCCTGCTGATGGTCGGCGTCCAACGTTTCGATAACCCGACCGCTTCGTCGCTTTCCAATCCGACAGCGACTTTAGCCAATTTTGACGGGTGAAGACCATAGATCAAATCATCGCGAAGCGACGCACCCAGATAAGCGAAGACGTGTGGACCCAGACCGCCACCAAGAAGCTTTTCCAGCCCATTGCGCTGGGCCGTTGGCAGGCATTCAATCAAATCGGCGACATCGGTGGGGTGCAACGCACTGACAAGCCACCCCACGGCTTCTCCGTCACCGGCCCCGACGGCGGCTAAAACGCCTTGAATGATCGCGTCTGTTAGCCCGTATAGGCCTTCAAGGCCGGTATCGTCGAACGCCGGGGTGGGGGTTGAATTTGCCATAACGAGTTAGACGATTTAACTTGGCACAAGGGCCGTTACCGGTCCTGAGCGTCGACGACAGCGTAGGACGTCATGTTGACAATACCGCGCGTGGTGACCGCCTGCGTCATGATGTGCACCGGTTTATCCATACCGACCAACATCGGCCCCACAGAAAGGCCTTCACCCGTCACTTTCAACAAATTGTAGGCGATGTTAGCCGCGTCCAAGGACGGCATCACCAACAAGTTGGCGTTTCCCGAGAGGTTCGAATCGGGAAACACCCGTTCGCGAATGCCCCCATCCACGGCGGAGTCAGCATGCATTTCACCTTCAACCTCCATATCCGGATTTTCCCGATGCAGAATAGCGGTGGCTTCGCGCATCTTTATCGACGCTATGGTGTCACGTGATCCAAAATTGGAATGCGACAACAGCGCCACCTTGGGCTCAATTCCGAAACGCCGAACTTCCGCCGCCGCCAACCGCACCATTTCCGCGACCTCCATTGCTGTCGGGTCTGGTGACACATGGGTGTCGCAAAGGAAGTACGTCCCTTGCTTCAAAATCAACAAGCTCAATGCCGACACATCCCGGACGCCTTCCGCCTTGCCAATAATTGCTAAAAGATGATTCAAATGCGCTTTGTATTGCCCGACCGCGCCGCAGATGAGGGCGTCTGCGTCACCGCGCTTGACCATCATTGCGCCAATGGCCGTGGTGTTTGTCCGCATCACCTCTCGCGCCAGAACCGGCGACACGCCATCACGCGCCGTTAATGCATGATATTCTTTCGCATAGTCAGCGTATCGTGGGTCATCCTGGGGATCGACAAGCTCCACGTTTTCGCCAACAACCAAGCGCAAACCCAAATCCTTGATGTTTCGCCCAACAACGTCGCGCCGGCCAATAATGATCGGCTTGGCGATCCCGTCGTCAACAATCACTTGGACGGCGCGCAGGGTGCGCACTTCTTCGCCCTCGGTGTAGACGACGCGTTTCGGATTGGCGCGCGCCTTGTCAAAGATCGGACGCATCACCTGTCCAGACTTGAACACAAACGCCGTCAATTTGCGGCGATATTCGTCGAAATCTTTGATGGGCCGCGTGGCGACGCCGGTATCCATCGCCGCTTTGGCGATGGCGGGCGCAATTTCGATAATCAAGCGCGGGTCAAAGGGTTTCGGCAGTAATTTTTCAGGGCCGAAGGTCTCCGCTTCACCGCCGAACGCCGCTTGCACGATGTCGGATGTCTCCGCCATCGCCAAATCCGCCAGTGCTTTGACGCAAGCCAGTTTCATTTCTTCGTTGATCGTCGTCGCGCCGCAATCCAGGGCGCCGCGGAAGATGAATGGGAAACACAGAACATTGTTCACCTGATTCGGGTAATCCGACCGACCCGTTCCCATGATCACATCCGAACGAACACCATGAGCGATTTCGGGCATAATTTCCGGCGTTGGGTTCGCCAGCGCCATGATGATCGGGTCTTTCGCCATCACTTTGACGTTCTCCGCATTCAACGCGCCGGGACCAGACAGCCCTAAAAAGATATCCGCGCCGACAATGGCTTCCGACAGGGTGCGGTGGTCAGTTTCAGCCGCGAATTTCCGTTTGTATTTATCCACGTCATTGGCGCGGCCTTTGTGGATGACGCCAGACCGGTCGCAAACCAGGACATTTTCGATCGGCAAGCCGAGACTGAGCAACTGGTTCAAACAGGACAGCGCCGCCGCCCCCGCGCCAGACGCGACCAATTTCACCTCCTTGATGTCCTTTTTAACGACCCGCAACGCGTTGTAGATCGCAGCGGCCACGACGATGGCCGTACCATGCTGATCATCATGGAACACGGGAATCCCCATGCGGCCGCGCAGTTTTTCTTCAATTTCAAAACAAGCGGGCGCGCCGATATCTTCCAGATTGATGCCGCCAAAGGTTGGTTCCAACCGCGCCACACATTCAACGAATTCTTTGACTTTGGTTTCGTCCACCTCGATGTCGAACACGTCGATATTGGCGAATTTCTTGAACAACACCGCCTTGCCTTCCATGACTGGCTTCGACGCCAAGGCACCGATATTGCCAAGTCCCAACACAGCGGTGCCGTTTGTCACCACGCCAACCAAATTGGCGCGCGCCGTCACCGTGGCGGCTTCGGCGGGATCATCGACGATCACCATACAGGCGGCGGCGACGCCGGGAGAATACGCCAGAGCCAAATCACGCTGGTTCGCCATAGGCTTGGTCGGCACGATGGCCAATTTACCCGGCGGGTCCATCCGGTGATAAATTAACGCTTCTCGATCTATATCGTCACTAATAGCTTTGTCTCCCCAAATACGCCGTTGCTCTGGCTCCATAAAACCATAAAATATCTACACGCGCCAAAAGAAAAAGGCCCGCCAGTCCGGCGAGCCCTTGAAATTTAGTTGGTGCGGTCGAGAAGACTCGAACTTCCACGATATTTCTATCACAGCGACCTCAACGCTGCGCGTCTACCAATTCCGCCACGACCGCGAAACTTTTGCATTCATCGACAATTATTATAGGATGCCTTTTACAGGACGTCATGTCGATTCCACGCAGCGGAAATACCAAATACGAATTCCCAAAGCAAGCGCCACCACTCGATTATAACCGGGATACTGTTTTTATTGTGACGACCAAACCAAAAGTCACTCCAAAAATTCCTTTAGATGCCGTCGAATGGATCATCGACGATGCGCCCATCGCGTATCAGCACGCCTTGGCGATTATGCAGGATCGCGTCACAGCGATCCACACAGGTGCCAGTTCCGAATGCGTTTGGTTGCTGGAACACCCATCTCTGTACACAGCGGGCACCAGCGCTCAGGCGAGCGATCTCATCGATCCCGACCGCTTCCCCGTGCATGTAACAGGGCGCGGCGGCCAATACACCTATCACGGTCCGGGGCAACGCATCGGCTATGTCATGCTGAATTTGCAACGTCGCACCCCCGACGTCCGGCGCTATGTTCATGATCTCGAAGAATGGATCATCCGAACGCTGGCGTCGTTCAACGTCACGGGCGAACGACGGGAAGGCCGGGTTGGCATTTGGGTGGATCGCGGCGGTGGACGCGAAGACAAAATCGCCGCCATTGGCGTCCGCATCCGCCACTGGATCACCTTCCACGGCATCGCGATCAATGTCGAACCAACCCTTGAACATTTTTCTGGAATTGTGCCGTGTGGCATTGGTGACGTAAATTTGGGGGTGACATCTCTGGTCGATTTGGGATTGCCGGTCACCACAGCGGATTTGGATGTTGCGCTCATGGCCGCGTTCAAAGATGTATTTGGAACTTAACGCCGGAATAAAAACGCCGCCGGATCAACCCTACCCTGCCACCCGGCCCGCTGTAATTCTGGATCCGTGTGTTCTTCCAACGGATAGCCAACGCATAAATACGCGATCAACCGCCACGTTGCAGGCACATCAAGCGCTTCGTTCACCAATTCCGGATCCAGGATCGACACCCACCCCACGCCAAGTCCGCGCGTCCGCGCCGCCAGCCACAAGGTTTGTATGGCGCCGACGACAGAATATTGCAGCATTTCCGGCATGGTGCGCCGTCCCAGGCCATGCCCGTAGGGGGTGTTCGGGTCGGCGAACACCGCCAGTTGAACGGGAGCGGCTTCCAGCCCCGCCAATTTTAGTCGTGCGTACAAAGCCGCGCGGTTGTTCGAATACGCAGCCAGCGCTTCGGCATTAAAATGCGCGAAATTATCCCGCACGGCGGCGCGCATTTCCGGGTCATTCACCAGAACGAAACGCCAGGGTTGGCAATTGCCGACGGACGGCGACAGACAGGCCTGAGCGATCAATTGATCAATCTCTGCGGCGTCTACCAGGTCGGCCTTGAAACGCCTGACATCGCGGCGCCATTGAACAAGCGCATCAAATTTATCCCGGAACACAGGGTCAAAAAAGGGCGTCTGTTCATGGACCATATCGACCTCCGCATCATCCCGTTTCACGTGTGTGAAATCCAGCTTCGACAGGGTCATCATACGGCGTTTCCTGGACCCGTGTCACCTGCGCCATGGTTGGGCCTTTATTACAGGCTCCAAGCATTTTCTTCAGAGCGTTATCTGTTCCGGAAAACACCGCCTCGACGCTACCGTCACGCCGATTGCGCACCCAACCGTCGATCCCGATCAGCCCTGCCTGACGTGCAACCCAATAGCGATACCCAACACCTTGGACGCGCCCCTGGATACGTACCGTCACCGCCGCCATTTCTAGCTCCCGATCATTCAAATTCCAGAATTTGTTGATCAACCTTCAAGCTATCACCGTTTCCGGCATGCAGGGATTTTACAACGCCATCATGTTCGGCGCGCAGCACATTTTCCATTTTCATCGCCTCGACCACGGCCAGGGTTTCACCCGCCTTGACCGCGTCACCTTCCGCGACGGCGATTTGGACCAAGAGTCCCGGCATTGGCGACAGCAGGAACCGTGACATATCCGGCGGTTCCTTGTGTGGCATCAGCCGGTTCAGGGCTGCCACGTTTTCCAACAGAATGAGGATGTCCGCTTGACGCCCCGCGTGGCCCAACCGCAACCATTCACCATCCCTGTCCACCTGAACGCAAATTGCAGCGCCTCCGTCTATCCGGGCCCAGCATAAAGGTTCGCCGGGACGCCAATCAGTCTCGACCTGAACCACGGTTTCGCCGATCTGTACGGACCAGCCTTTTTCCGATTTTGAAATTTCATACAGCGTTTCGGCGCCGTCACGGATGATCGCGACGTAGGTACCGCCATCCGATTGACGCCGTTCACCAATATCACGCGCCACTGCCGCAACTGCGACAAATGTCGTGGGATCGTCCTGCGCCATATGCGCCAGAGAAAAGCCGTCACCATAGGTTTCATCGATAAACGCCGTGGTAAGATCGCCGCTGATAAACCGAGGGTGCGTCATGACCGCGTTTAAAAACGGAATATTGTGGGACACGCCGCGAATGTAATACGCATCCAACGCATCGCGCATATAACTGATAGCAACGTCCCGCGTTTCGCCGGTCGCGACCAACTTGGCAATCATGGGGTCGTAGAACATGGAAATTTCTCCACCTTCAACAACGCCGGAATCCACACGGATATTCGGTGATGATTCTGGCGGTAAATAGCGGGTCAAGCGGCCAATGGAGGGCAGAAAATTTCGGAACGGGTCTTCCGCGTAAATGCGGGCCTCAATCGCCCACCCGTTGAAGGAAATATCCTCCTGGCGCAAATCGAGGGTTTCACCGTAGGCGATTCGAATCATTTGCTCGACCAGGTCTATCCCCGTGACCTGTTCCGTCACCGGATGTTCCACCTGCAAGCGCGTATTCATCTCCAGAAAATAGAAATTTTGGTCGCGATCAACGACAAATTCCACCGTACCCGCTGATTTGTACCCCACTGCCCGGGCCAGCTTTATCGCTTGGGCGCCCATGGCCACACGCGTTTTAGGGTCCAAAAAGGGGGACGGCGCCTCTTCGATAACCTTCTGGTGGCGGCGTTGAATCGAACATTCCCGTTCGCCAAGATGAACAATTCCACCCTGCCCATCCGCGAGAACCTGGATTTCAATATGGCGGGGGTTTTCAATGAATTTTTCGATGAAAATTCGGTCGTCGCCGAAACTGGATCGGGCTTCGTTACTGGCGGAGACAAAGCATTCCTCAACCTCGTCCTCCTTAAAAGCGACGCGCATGCCCTTGCCTCCACCGCCCGCCGACGCCTTTACCATGACCGGGTACCCGATATCGCCGGCAATCCGCACCGCTTCCTCGGCATCAGCGATAACATCCGGCCACCCTGGGATTGTCGAAACACCGGCCGCGCTCGCGAGTTTTTTCGATTCAATTTTGTCGCCCATGGCTTTGATCGCATCGGCGCCAGGACCGATAAAGGCGACCCCCGCCATCGCTAAGGCTTCAGCAAACGCAGCGTTTTCAGACAAGAATCCGTACCCAGGATGAATCGCGTCTGCGCCCGTGCGCCGCGCGGCGTCAATAATATTGTCAATGACCAAATAGCTTTCCGACGAAGGCGACGGCCCAATCATAACCGCCTCATCAGCCATCGCCACATGCGGTGCCCGTTCATCGGCTTTCGAATACACGGCCACCGTCTTGATCCCCATCTCTTGCGCCGTTGCGATAACCCGACAGGCGATTTCTCCACGATTGGCGATTAAAATTTTAGCGAACACAGGACAACCTTCAAATGATGGAATGAATTGGATTTACGGCGAAATCGCTTTATGGCTGCGGTCCGCTAAGATAGATATAAATATCACAATTCGCGTGCGCACGAAAACGTCTTTTTGCTTGGTCTTTTTCGTTTTATCCACGACGAATTTTTAACCGGCGTACCCTCCCAATCGCGCTGCGTAGCTGCGGAGAACAATTTCTGATAATCTCTGCGCTGATCTGGGCTCATCTGTTTCCAGTATAGCCCAACGACAAACCGTCCGATCTTTTCCATTGCAAAGCCATCCAGCAGAAATCTTTGAAAAATTTCTTCTCGTCCCACCAAATCCTGCGAGTCGTCTTGAAGGGTCCGAATCGCTTCATCCGCCGATCTTTGAACGAATTCAGCCTCTACCCCCTACGCATGCGCAGGGGGCCCGTTAAACGACAACAAAAGGAAAAAGGCGGAGAAAAAGCCACTCGATAACGGGCGCGAACCGTAAACGTAAATTCGTGCGTCGCACTGACTCAAACATTGTGTAACTCTACTTTCGTAGTGACTGCCCCATTATCCCCACTCCAGCGCTTCGGGACAATTGGAGCGGTGCCAAATTCGATCGAATTAAAACCCTATTTTCACCCCTAATTCTTGCGGCGGCAATCTGTCAAAACGGATGCGAGTCGAATTAGTTGATCTTTTCTCCGATGAGGGGTACCGTTTGAAAGTGTACTGGAATAACCCCGGTAGTTAAGGCTCGGGCAATATAAAGAATTAAAACGTTCAATAAAGTAGCCTTGACGTTGCAAACAAACATTGGGAGGACAAACATGAGACTATCATCGAAACTGGCGATCGCAGCTAGTGTTGGGGCAGCCCTGACATTCGGCTCGATCACCGATGCTTCTGCGGTCAAACGCGGCGGCACATTAACGTTCGTCGTCGGGAGTAAAATTCCATCCTTCGACGCACACCGTGAATCAACCTTTGGCATGATTCATCCTATCCGGCCGTTCTACAGCTTGTTGCTGCGGGTCAACCCGGACAACCCTAAAGTGGCCGACGATTTCATCTGCGATATTTGCACAGAATGGACAGAAAGCGCGGACAAGAAAAAATACGTCTTCAGCATCCGCAAAGACATTACGTTCCATAATGGACAAAAATTGACGGCGCACGACGTTGTCGCGACATATAACAAGATCGTCTTCCCGCCAAAGGGCGTGGGCAGTTCGCGTAAAGCGCACTATCAGATGGTGGACAAAGTTACCGCCGATGGCGATTACAAGGTCGTTTTCGATCTGAAGTTTGCTTCAGGTGGTTATATGCCCGCCATGGCGTCACCGTTCAACTTCATCTATTCTAAAGACGATCTCGACAAGCACGGCCTGCAATGGCACCAGAAGAACGTTAACGGCACCGGCGCATACAAATTCGTGCAGCATCAGCCTGGGGCCTTTGTTGAAGGCAAACGCCACGACAAATATCATCACATGGGTGCCGACGGAAAACGTCTGCCCTACCTTGATGGCTATAAAGCTATCAGCGCACCGAAAATGGCGATTCGACTACAAGCCATCCGCGGCGATCGCGCAGCGATCGAATTCCGTGGCTTCCCGCCAAAAGCGCGTGATGACTTGGTAAAGGCTCTTGGTGACAAGATTACCGTTCAAGAAGGTACGTGGAACTGTGTGAATGGGTACGGCGCGAACCAAGGCGCTAAAGGCCTGCCAAAAATGAAGGACGTTCGTGTCCGTCAAGCGTTGGCTTTGGCGCCGGATCGTTGGGGCGGGTCAAAATATCTATCCAAGATTGCGATTGTAAAAACCGTTGGCGGAATGGTCTTCCCGGATAGCCCCCTTGCAATGACCAAAGACGAAATGTTGCAAAATCCGATCTTTAATCCCGACAACAAAGTGCGACACGCCCAAGCCAGAAAGCTTCTGAAAGAGGCCGGGGCCGAAGGCCTGCCAATCGTGTTGTGGAACCGGGCCGTTGATCAACCTTATAAGATCGTCGGGACCTGGTTAGTTGACCAATGGCGTAAAGTTGGCTTCAAAGCGACGCAATCCGTCGTGCCAACAGGCATTTGGTATGCGGGCTTCCGTAAGAAAAAAGACACGCAAATCAACATGTCCTTGAACTGCCAATCGGTAATCAATCCTCTGATTGACGTGTCAAAATGGCAATCGTCCGATATCGCGGGCAACAACTATGCGAACTATATCGATCGTACAATGGATGATTTGTGGCAGAAAATGAATCGTACCGGCGACCCCAAAGTAGCTCGCGCCACTCTCCGTAAATACGAAACGCGGGGATTGTGGGATAAAGCGCATTGGTCCGTCACTCACTGGTGGTACAAGATCAACCCGCACCGGTCTTATGTTAAAGGCTGGAAGCAGGCGCCGAGTCACTATCTGAATCAGCATCTTGATCAGGTCTGGCTTGACAAATAAGACTTAAATCCATACCGCTGCAATTGCGGCGGTATGGATTGATTTTGGCGCGTTCCGTTTACGGAGCGCGCTTTTTTTTGCGCCTGTCCCCGCGATTGCCTACAATCAATCCATGATCACAAATCAATGGAGTACATGATGACGCAGGGTGTGGTTGTTGAGAAAAGTGCGGCCCCGGTTGGAGTGGAAATTAAAGGCGTTGATTTATCTCAAGATATTTCACCCAAAACCTTTTGTGATATTGAATCCGCATTTAACGAACATTCGGTTATCGTGTTTCGCGATCAAACCATCACGCCGGAACAACAGTTAGCGTTTTCGGACCGTTTTGGGGCCTTGGAAATCAACGCCTTCAGCAAATACGCCCTGCCAAACCACCCTGGCATTTTGAAGGTGTCCAATATCAAAGAAAACGGCGTCGATATTGGGTTTTCCGACGCAGGTAGCCATTGGCATTCGGATATGTCCTACACCGCACATCCGCCGCGTTGCACAATTTTGCACGCCATTGAAGTTCCTTCCAGCAATGGCGTGATCCTGGGCGACACATTATTTGCCAGCACCGGTGCCGCCTATGACTCATTGTCCGACAGCCTGAAATCCAGAATCGAAGGTCGTGTCGCAGTTCATCAATTTTCGGCTAAAGAACGCGGCGTCAAGGCGCCCCTGAAACTAAGCCAAGCGCAAATTGACAAACACCCAGACGTTCGCCACCCCGTCGCACGCACCCATCCATACACAGGCCGGAAATGTCTGTATGTTCGACAGGGCGAATGCGTCGCCATCGACGGCATGGCCGACGAAGAGGCCATCGCTTTAATTAAATATTTATCTGACCTTTGTGTCGAAGAACGCTTCATATATCGGCATAAATGGCGCGTTGGGGATGTTTTGATGTGGGATAATTGTGCGCTTCAACATATTGCGTTGCGGGACTACGAATGGCCCCAACGCCGGATGATGCATCGCACGACTGTCGGCGGTGACGTCCCGGTATAGAGGCCCCTTGACGCCTGCCGTCGTCATCGCCACATCATGCATAACAACCACATGCGGGGTTTGGCATTATGTCTGAGAAAATTACACACAGCGACACGCCACCTTACAAGAACACACAAACTTGGATGCGCGGCGTGTTCATGCTCCTGTTCGCATTTTTCTATCACCTCGCCGTTATGCTGCTTGGCGCGGTCGCTATAATTCAATTCGCCTGGGTTCTGGCGACCGGGCGGCACAACCCACAACTGACAGAGTTTGGCGCCGGCCTAAGCCGGTTTTTCTATCAATTAGTCCGCTTTTTGACGTTTAACTCGGATACGAAACCATTCCCTTTCAGCGACTGGCCCCGTGACCCTCTGCCCAATGATCCTATAGCAGGGCAAACGCCTACGCCATAACAGCCGCATTTTCGAGAACGACATCTCGAAGCGCCTCTGCGGCAGTCGCGACGTGATCACGAGTTACATCCAAATGAGTCACCACGCGCATCCTATATTTGTCGTTTTCACCGATCCGCACGCCGCGCTTCAATAGCCGCTCATGCACCTCCGCCGCCGTCATACCTGTGCCGGATACATCAAAAAACACCATATTGGTTTGCACGGAATCCATGTCTACGGCGACACCAGGCAAGTTAGCCACGTTCTCGGCAAACATCCGTGCGTTATCGTGATCGTCCACCATGCGATCAATATTATTCTCCAGCGCATAAACACCCGCCGCCGCAATAACCCCGGATTGCCGCATGGCGCCGCCCATACGCTGTTTCCATTGCCACGCCTGTAAGATGAAATCCTTACTTCCAGCCAACACCGCGCCGATAGGGCATCCCAACCCTTTGCTGAGATCAATCCAGAGCGAATCAAACGGTTCCGCAAAATCCCGCGCAGCAACCCCTGAGGCAACGACGGCGTTGGGCAATCGAGCGCCGTCCATATGAAGCACCAATCCATTGTCCTGCGCCACCTTGCCCACGGCGCGCACAGTTTCCAAAGGCCATATTGTGCCACCACCGGAATTGGCGGTTTGTTCGATTTCAATCATTCGGGTTCTTGGAGCGTGACGGCGTGGTTTGCGCATGGCGGCTTCAGCCTGTTCCGCCGTGAAAATCCCGCGCACGCCATCAATGGGGCGTATTGACGTCCCCGAGAACACCGCTGGGCCACCACCTTCGGAATTTATGATATGCGAGGTTTTATCCGCGATAATATCGTCACCGGGACGGCAATGGACCAGTATGGCAATCTGATTGCACATAGTGCCGGACGGCATAAAAACGGCGGCTTCCTTACCCAGCATCTCCGCAGCCATGTCGCATAAGCGATTCGTACTTGGATCTTCATCGCGCTGTTCATCGCCAACCTCGGCATTGGCCATCGCGTCACGCATACCTGGCGTGGGGCGTGTTTGGGTGTCGCTGTAGAGGTCGATATCAATTTTAGACATGCCGATTGTTCCCGGTGTATTCGTATTAAAGCGGAATATTCGAATGTTTCTTCCACGGGTTTTCAAGCTTTTTATTCCGCAACCGTTCAAAGGCGCGGCAAATGCGGCGGCGCGTATTGCGCGGCATAATAACATCGTCAATAAATCCAAGGCTACTGGCGACAAAGGGGTTGGCGAATTTTTTCTGGTATTCCGCCGTGCGCTGCTCAATCTTCGTGGTGTCACCAATGTCACTTCTGAAAATAATTTCGACCGCGCCTTTCGCACCCATCACCGCAATTTCGGCCGCAGGCCAAGCGTAATTGGCATCACCGCGCAAATGCTTGGAACTCATAACGTCATAAGCACCGCCATAGGCTTTACGCGTTATCAGCGTCACCTTGGGCACCGTGGCTTCGGCGAAGGCGAATAGCAACTTCGCGCCGTGTTTAATAATACCGCCATATTCCTGGCTTGTGCCGGGCAGAAACCCGGGAACGTCCACCAATGTAAGCAGGGGAATGTTGAAGCAATCGCAAAACCGGACAAACCGGGCGGCTTTGCGGGCGGATTCGATGTCCAAACATCCCGCCAACACCATCGGCTGGTTCGCGACAACGCCGATTGTGGCACCATCCATGCGGATAAAACCAATCACGATATTGCGCGCGTAATCCGGTTGCAGCTCGAAAAACTCCCCTTCATCGGCAAGCTTCACGATCAATTCCTTCATATCATAAGGCTTTGTTGCACTCTCGGGGACCAATGTTTCCAGCGACAGTTCCACACGATCTACCGGATCATCCGTTGGAACCATCGGCGGATTGTCTCTATTGGAGGCAGGCAGATAGCCCATGAATCGACGGGTCCGCAGCAACGCTTCCACATCATTTTCAAACGCTTCGTCAGCTACGCCGGATCGTGTTGTATGGGTGATGGCACCGCCCAACTCTTCTTGGGTCACGGTCTCATGGGTGACTGTTTTCACCACATCCGGCCCAGTCACAAACATATAGGCGCTGTCCTGGACCATGAAAATGAAATCGGTCATCGCGGGCGAATACACCGCGCCCCCAGCGCAGGGCCCCATAATCAACGATATTTGCGGGATCACGCCAGACGCCATAACATTGCGTTGAAACACATCCGCGTATCCCGCCAGCGACGCAACACCTTCCTGTATTCGCGCACCGCCGGAATCATTTAAGCCGATCACCGGCGCTCCCACCTTCATGGCCTGATCCATAACTTTGCATATTTTCCGGGCATGCGCCGCCGACAACGATCCGCCGAACACGGTAAAATCCTGGCTGAACACGAACACCAGGCGACCGTTGATCGTGCCGCTGCCCGTCACCACTCCATCCCCCGGCACCTTTTGATCCTCCATGCCGAAGTCGTGGCTATCATGTTCCACGAACATGTCCCATTCTTCAAAGGAGTCTTCGTCTAACAACACGTCGATTCGCTCGCGAGCCGTCAGTTTTCCCTTGGCGTGCTGGGTATCAATACGGCGCTGTCCACCACCCAATCGAGCAGCCTCACGCATTTCCTCTAATTGACGAATGATGTCCGACATTTTCCAGGGCTCCTAAATGAATCGTCGCACAAAATCGCATTCACCGCGACCCGCCGCAAGTCGGGTTTAACGCTTATTCATGAAGTAACGCGTAAAACGCGGCGGCGGCCTCGATCTCACGACGACGCCCCAACAAAGCGTCCGCCGCATCCTTGTCATAACCCCATTTTCCCGCCTGATAGGCGTCATCCACCTGTGATGCGCCCACAGCATCCACAGCGCTCAAATGACCGGCCAAAACCGCAAGCCCAATCACTAATGATCCCGATGTCGTCGTCAAACCATGCAGCGCGGACAGCGCAAAATCGTCAAAGCTATGAACCACAGCCAAAAGCTTTGATAAAGACGCCTCATCCTGTTCTATGGGAATGACACCTTGTGTCGCGCGCAACGAGGCACCGTGACACTTGTTGCACCACACCAACAAGGGTTGCCAGGACGCCGTTTGCAATTGAACAAGGTCGACGGGCCGTTCCGCGCGATAGCAGATCAAATCAGTTTGCGCATAGGCTGCCAAATCGTCCGCTACACGCGCGTAGTTGGGACGAATCCGATCAATCGCAGTGCTAGCAAATTTCATAACGGGCATAGTCACCGGATCGATTTCGTCTCCCTGGGCATCCCATTCTTTCGCGATGACCGTGGCAACAGATTGTGTAGGCACAACCAAAGCCGCCTTGGCCGGGGTCCTAATGTTCCGACCGTCCAGCGCAACACCAAATCCCTTTTCCATCGCGACCGCTGCCGCATCTTGATAAAACCGCTTCATCAATTTTCAAACAGTACTTTCACGACGCCGTCAAAAGGACAACAACGCCTTTAATTATGGTTCCAATCTTCATGGAATTTCCTCCGAATTTGACAGGTTAACCCCAGAATTTGTCGATTAATGCGGGCAGGTCACGAAACGATTTCGCAATGCAATTCGCACCGGTCGCGGACAGTTCCTCTGTTTCATGATATCCCCATGCCACGCCGATAGATAGGGACCCAGCGTTCACGGCCATCTGGATATCGTAGGTTGTGTCGCCAATCATCACCGTCCCCGTTGGAACTGCACCAGTTTCGGTCATAGCGTCGCGCAGGATCCCAGGGTGTGGTTTGCCCGGCCCGTCATCGGCTGATTTGAGGGTCTGGAAATAATCGGTGATGTCATGACGGCGGAGCGTATCCTGCAAGCCTCGCCAGGACTTTCCGGTTGCGACCCCCAGCGTATATCCCGACGCTGTTAGTGTCTCCAAAACTTTCCGCACGTCGGGGAACATAGGTTCCTCATCCGCATCCTTACCGCGCCGCTCATTGCTGGCGCTTCGGTAGGCCGCAACCAACTCCCCAATATCCGGTGACGCATTCACGGGGACAAGCCGTTTGATGGCGGCGTCTAACGGCAACCCCACGGTCCGGCGAATATCGCGCGCCGAAGGGATTTCAAGTTTGTGCGCACGAAAAGCCGCCTCCATACCTGCAATAATTCCATACTGGCTATCCACAAGCGTACCGTCGCAATCAAACACGATAAGTGGTTTGGGATCAGACATTTCGACTTAGGCCTCCTCGGGAAACGGATCGATCTCTTCTTCCTCAGTCGGTTCAAACCATCCAAAGTCAGACCAGGTTTTTTTCATATGCAACGGTAATTCGGCATCAATCTGTAGCACCCCGCGCCCAGAAGGATGCGGCGTCACCAACCGCCGCGCATGCAGATGCAATTGTCGGGGAATTTCAATGCCCGTCAAAAACGCGCCCGCGCCGCCATATTTGCCATCCCCCAAAATAGGCGTATCCAAAACCATCGCATGAGCACGAAGTTGATGGGTGCGCCCCGTCAACGGCCAGAACGCCAGCCAGGCGAGCCGGTTGGCGGAATTATCCATGACATGATACAGCGTTACCGCGCTCTTGCCGTTCACGTCGTCAACGCCAACCTTTTCACCGGCCCGGCCGGGCATTTTTCCCAGTGGTGCATCGATGCGGCCCTGCGATATTTCCGGATTTCCGACCACCGCCGCCCAGTATATCTTTCGCGTTTCACGAAGCCGAAACGTCGTCCCCATACGTGCGGCGGTCACCCTATTCCGCGCCAACAACATTACGCCGCTGGTGTCCTTGTCCAACCGGTGGACAAGTCGGGGACGTTCTTCAGCGTCGAATTTCAGGCCATCTAGCAACCCGTCAAGATGGCGGCGCATATTGCTACCGCCCTGTACCGCCAAGCCCGACGGCTTGTTGATCGCAATCAAATCATCATCCTGGTAAATCACCAGGGATTGTACAAAATCCCGGTCCGCTTCGGTAAGTTCTTGAGATTTATTTTTGCGCTCACGCGATTCCGTTGATTTGCCTGTCGGTGGCGCAAGTGGTGGAATTCGGATCGCTTGTCCCGGCACCAAACGGTGATTGGTCTTCACTCGTTTGCCGTCGACGCGAATTTGACCCTTGCGCAATAATTTTTGCAGACCCCCGTGGCCTAAATCCGGATAATGCCGCTTGAACCAACGATCCAACCGTAAATCGTCCTCATCTCCTGTAACAGTTTTAGTTTTGATCATGTCAGAAGGCTCCGCACCAGCGCTAAACCAGCGAATAACGCCAGCACCGAAATTGCGACTGACCCAGCAATATATAGTGCGGCAGATATGAATTGACCGCGTTCATACAACAAAGCCACGTCAAAAGAAAACGTTGCAAAGGTCGTGAAGGCGCCCAGGACGCCAACAGTCAGAAAGGCGCGCATTTCAAGCGACGGTGACCACGTCAACGCCAATGTCTCCAATAAAATACCCATGAATAAGGATCCCACAATATTGACAATCATGATGCCCCAGGGGAACCCGTGCCCCACCCATTGTCCAATTTGCGCCACCGCAAAATGCCGCCCAACAGCGCCAATGGCACCGCCCGCCGCGATGGCAAGTATCATATTCATCGAGTCACCGTCACGTCTTTGAACTTTTTAGGCACCTAAGCTTATCCCAATACTCCAACCGCTTGAGAATATCGCGTTCGTTTCCGCGTTCGACCGGTTGGTATAAATTTTCCCGCGCCATGCCGTCAGGAAAATAATTCTGCCCGGAAAAAGCGTCCGGCGCATCATGATCGTACGCATAGCCTTCGCCATAACCAAGCTCGCTCATTAGCGAGGTCGGGGCGTTGAGGATATGTTTAGGCGGCATCAGGGACCCCGTGCGCTTTGCCAGCTTCCGTGATGCACTAAACGCGCGGTATGCGGCGTTTGACTTGGGTGCCGTCGCCAGATAGATCACCGCCTGCGCCAACGCTAAATCGCCTTCCGGCGACCCCAACCGTTCATATGTTTCCCACGCGGTGAGCGCCTGCACTGCCGCTTGCGGGTCGGCCATACCGATATCTTCATAGGCGAACCGTAACAGACGTCGGGCAATGTAATGAGGATCTTCGCCCCCGTCCAACATCCGCGCCATCCAATACAGCGCAGCGTCACAATCCGAACCCCGAAGCGATTTATGCAATGCACTGATCAAATTATAATGGCTTTCCTGTCCCTTGTCGTACACCGGCGCACGTCGTTGCACGGTCTCGGCAAGCCCTGCCGGATCCAGGATGGCGCCGGGCTTTAACTGGAGCAGTTCCTCAGCGAGATTCAACAGGAACCGGCCATCGCCATCAGCCATGGCGCGCAACGCGATCCGGGCGTCCCCATCCACGGGCAAATTGCGCGACTCTGCTTGTTCCGCACGCTTTAGCAACGCCTCCATCGCCACGTCGCCTAACCGGTTCAGCACGAACACTTGAGCGCGCGACAACAGCGCGGGATTTAACTCAAAACTAGGGTTTTCTGTCGTCGCACCGACTAGAATAACCGTGCCGTTTTCAACATAGGGTAAAAACCCATCCTGCTGTGCCCGATTGAACCGGTGAATTTCATCAATGAACAACAATGTGCCGCGCCCGGATAATCGCTGTCCTTTCGCCCGTTCAAAGACCTTGCGCAAATCCGCAACACCCGAAAATACCGCTGACAAAGGCTCAAACGCCAAATCGATATTATCCGCGATCAAGCGCGCAATTGTCGTCTTTCCAGTGCCCGGCGGTCCCCATAGGATGATGGACGCCAAGCGACCACCATCGACCATGCGTCGTAAGGCGCCTTCCTGGCCCAGCAAGTGATCCTGCCCCACCACCTCATCCAGCGTTCGAGGACGCAGCCTATCTGCCAGCGGGCGTGACGCCGTGCTTTCAAACAAACCGGGGGCGTCGGTCATTCAGTCACCTCGAACCCAATGTTTCGACCATTTCGACCTACGACCATGCGCCATCGTTTAAATTTCTGCACGACAATCCGCTGCAAATCAGCAACGATATGGACGGGTTCACCATTGATTTCTCGGACAATATCACGTGGCCTGAACCCCAATCGTTCGGCGGTGGACCGAGACGCCACATCAAGAATAATTACGCCGGTAACAGCGCTGTCGAAATTGAGTTCCTCCGCTAACGCCGGCGATGCATTCCCCACGCGAGCCCCGGAAAATGGGTTTCGCCCTTTTATACGCGCAATATTCCGGGGTGGTTCTTCAATGGGCACCACGAGTGAAAATGGAATTTGCAATGACTTACCTCTCCGGACAACAGTCAATATCACCGATCCGCCTACAGGTCGCGTTGCGATACGAAACCGCAGCGCCTCCACGTCGTCAACATCATGGCGTCCGACAGCGACCACGACGTCCCCGGGTTTAAGCCCGGCTCGGATACCTGGACCCTTGCCATGCAAGTGTTGAATTAAAACACCAACAGGACGGCGTAGGCCGAGGGAGTTGGCGACGTCAGCATTGACCGCCGATCCCGAAAAACTTAACCAGGGCCGAACCAGCGGCTTGCCACTGACAGCACTTGCTATGATGGTGCGGACCATGTTGCTGGGCACAGCAAAGCCAATTCCAAGGGAACCTCCACTACGTGAATATATCGCTGTATTCACACCCACCAATTGACCCGACATTCCCAAAAGGGCGCCACCCGAATTGCCCGGATTAATCGCCGCATCTGTTTGAATAAACGATCGAAAATCACTCACGCCAACGGACGTGCGGGCCAACGCTGACACAATGCCGCTAGTGACGGTTTGACCCACGCCGAACGGATTTCCAACCGCAAGAACCAGATCCCCGACGTCCAGCTTGTCTGAATCACCCAATTTTAAAAATGGCAGCGCTTCGCCGTCGGTCTCGATCCGTAAAACGGCAAGGTCGGTTTTTTTGTCGGACACGACCATTTTTGCTTCAAATTCCCGACGATCCGCCAAAACTACCGTGATTTCCTGAGCGTCCTGGATGACGTGATGGTTGGTAATAATCAAACCATCGGATTTGACAATAACACCGGACCCCAAGGATTTTTCCAATCGTTCCCGGGTAAATCCTCCAAACGGTGAATCGCCGAAAAAACGATTAAAAAACGGGTCGTCAAACAGGCCGCCCCGATTTTTCCGACGCACCAATTTTTTTGCATAAATGTTGACCACCGCAGGCGCAGCCGATTTTACCAGCGACGCAAAACTTAACGTAATCTGGCCCCGTGATTGCGGAACCGATTTGGCCTGCGGTGCCGGCACCAGCGTCATCATCAACCCAAGGCCTATGAAAGCCACGCCAGTATATTTAAGAAGTAATTTATTCATAACCCGTATGTATAGCCTGAATCTAATCTTGCAAAGACTCGCCACGTTCAAAATTCTGGTTCGCCCATGAAAAAGGGCGGCCCTCGGGCCGCCCTTAATTCTATCGAGTTTAAACCAGAAACACAGCAAGCTTAGTCTTCTTCAGACTCGAAATCTTGTTCCGGCCCAGAATCCAGCCCTTTAGCGTCGGGGTCTCGGTCAACTAGCTCGATCACTGCCATCGGGGCCGAGTCTCCATACCGAAACCCAGCTTTCAATACGCGGGTATAGCCGCCATCGCGGCCTTCATAGCGGGTGGATAATGTCTCAAACAATTTCGCCGTAATCCCATTATCGCGCAGTACGGAATTCGCACGGCGGCGGGAATGCAACGTGTTCTGTTTTCCTAACGTGATCAAACGATCAACAATCGGGCTCAACTCCTTCGCTTTAGGCAAAGTCGTCTTGATCTGTTCGTGCTTCAACAACGCAACCGCCATATTGGCGAACATCGCCTTTCGGTGCGAACTGGTCCGGTTAAGTTTCCGGCCACTCATGCGGTGCCGCATGATCCTTACTCCTATTCAATTCATTTGTGCGCGCGTCAAAGATATTAAGACGCGCCAGGGAACTTGGTTAGTAGGGCTCGTCGATCTTTTTGGCGAGTTCTTCAATATCCTCAGGTGGCCAATTATTGATTTCCATCCCAAGATGCAATCCCATTTGCGATAGCACTTCCTTAATTTCATTCAGGGATTTACGACCGAAATTTGGCGTGCGCAGCATTTCTGATTCAGATTTTTGAACCAGATCCCCGATATAGACAATGTTGTCATTTTTCAGGCAGTTGGCGGAACGAACCGACAATTCCAATTCATCAACTTTGCGTAACATATACCGATTGAACGGCAGGGCCTCGACCGCTTCTTCGGCGACGCGAGCCTGCGGTTCATCGAAGTTGATGAAGAGTTGCAATTGATCCTGCAAAATTCGCGCGGCATAGGCGACCGAATCCTCAGGCGAAATCGTGCCGTCGGTTTCAATATTCATGGCCAATTTGTCGTAATCCGTGACTTGTCCAACACGGGTATTCTCAACCTTATACGACACTTTACGAATAGGACTGAAAACGGAATCAATCGGAATAAGGCCAATGGGTGCGTCTTCAGGGCGGTTTTGCACTGCCGAAACGTAACCAGCGCCGTTTTCAACGGTCATTTCCATGGCAAGATGCGCACCTTCGTCCAATGTACAAATCAGAACCCCGGGATTTAAAATCTCGATATCATGACCCGTCTCGATCTTTGCAGCGGTCACTTCGCCGGGGCCATCCATATCAATGCGAATACGCTTCGGGCCTTCGCCATGCATACGTAACGCCAGCCGTTTGATATTCAGAACAATATCTGTCACGTCTTCACGCACGCCGGGTATAGACGAGAATTCATGCAAAACGCCTTCAATTTGGATCGACGTCACCGCCGCACCTTGAAGGGAGGAGAGTAAAATTCGTCGTAGAGCATTACCCAGTGTTAAGCCGAATCCACGCTCCAAAGGTTCCGCAACAACAGTCGCAAAACAATTTGGATCATCGCCGGCTTCTACATTGAGCTTGTTCGGCTTAATCAGAGCTTGCCAATTCTTTTGGATCACGGGTGCGACCTCTCATTTTAGGTTATCGAACCATCACAATGTACGGTTCGTTATAGCCAATTTAAAAATCGTCAGCGGTTCGGTTTTACGGACACGCCTTTCACGCTTTATACGCGACGGCGTTTCGGCGGTCTGCACCCATTATGGGGAATTGGAGTCACGTCCCGGATCGCCGTGATCGTGAATCCTACGGACGATAACGCCCGTAGCGCAGACTCGCGCCCCGACCCCGGTCCGCGCACACAAACTTCTAGGGTCTTCACCCCATGTTCCTGCGCTTTTCGACCCGCGTCTTCCGCCGCGATTTGAGCCGCGTAAGGAGTCGATTTACGACTGCCCTTGAAACCCTGGCCACCCGCGGAGGACCACGCAACCGCGTTGCCCTGCACATCCGTGATCGTGATCATCGTGTTATTAAACGTCGCATTCACATGCGCGATACCAGAGGTGATATTCTTGCGCTCGCGTTTGCGAGTACGAGTCGTAACCTTAGCCATTGCCTGCGATCTCCAACTACTTCGTTACTTTTTTCTTGCCCGCAATCGCCCGCGCCGGACCTTTACGCGTCCGTGCGTTTGTGTGCGTGCGCTGTCCGTGGACAGGCAACCCTTTACGGTGCCGCAATCCGCGATAACAACCCAAGTCCATCAGTCGTTTGATGTTCATCGCTTTTTCACGACGAAGATCGCCTTCGACAATGTAATCCTGGTCGATTGCTTCCCGGATGGCCAAGACCTCCTGGTCCGTCAGTTCCTGCACTCGCCGTTCATTGGGTATTTTACACAATTCACAGATATTCCGGGCCTTGGTTGAACCAATGCCGTGGATATAGGTCAACGCTATGACGACCCTTTTCTGCGTCGGAATATTCACGCCAGCAATGCGCGCCACACCACGTACTCCTTCAAGTTATGAGATGCCTTCCGGCCTTCACGCCCGGTTTAAAACCGCCACGCACTAAATTTTCGATCGCAACATTGAGCCCCACTGGGCGCGCGATTATAAGAAAATGCGATGAACTGTCAATCACCCAACGTCCGCCAAAATTAACTCTATTTCCTTTGTTACGTCACTCACACTCTTTTCACCGTCGACTTTGACCAAAAGTCCCCGATTTTCGTAATAGGGTAAAATTGGCGCCGTCTCTACATGATAAATCCCCAAACGCGTACGGATCGTTTCTTCCGTGTCGTCAGATCTTACGTCAAATTCGATTGAGCCGCATTTATCACAGACATCTTCGATTTCAGGGCGTTTGAAAGATTTATGATACCCTTCGCCACACTTGACGCAGGCGAACCGTCCGGTCAAACGCTCCTTCAACACATCGTCCTCGATGTAAATTTCAACAGCCTTTCCGACCTCAAGGCCACGCTCGCCAAGTATTCTATCGAGCTCCTCGGCCTGGATCGTCGTTCGAGGAAACCCATCCAAAATATAATCAGCGTCAGGGTCACCTCGGTCCATATGATCAACGACGACTTTGACAGCAACCTGGTCTGGGACCAATCGGCCAGCATTCATGTAAGTCGCGGCCGTTTTCCCAAGTGGACTTTCAGCTGCTATTTCATCGCGCAACAGCTCCCCCGTTGACAAATGTACTGCGCCTATTCTTTGTTCGAGACGTTGCGCCTGTGTGCCTTTTCCAGATCCTGGAGGCCCGATCAATATCATGATCACCCGCGCCTCCCTCTTAATTTCGACTTCTTAATAAGTCCTTCATATTGATGGGCCAACAAATGCGAATGAATTTGCGCCACCGTATCCATGGTCACGGACACCACAATCAGCAAACTAGTACCACCAAAGTAAAACGGCACCGCGTATTGAGAAATTAGAATTTCCGGCAGAATACAAACAATAGAAAGATAAGCCGCACCCGCAACGGTCAACCGGGTCAACACATGATCCAGATAATCAGCCGTATTTTTACCAGGACGAATGCCTGGTATAAATCCGCCATTTTTTTTCAAATTATCCGCAGTTTCTTCCGGATTAAACACAATCGCGGTATAGAAAAAGGCAAAGAAAACGATCATTCCGATATACATGCCCATGTAGAGCGGTTGCCCACGTCCCATCATGGCGGACATGGTCGTCAACCATTCTGGGCCCTGTCCCCCACTGAAACCGGCTATCGTCAAGGGCATCAATAGAATTGAACTCGCGAAAATAGGCGGGATGACACCGGCAGTATTTAATTTTAACGGAAGATGTGAGGATTCACCGCCAAATACTTTATTGCCCATTTGGCGTTTGGGGTATTGTACAACCAACCGCCGCTGCGCGCGTTCCACGAACACTATAAACGCGATTACCGCCACCGACATGAGGATCAGGAAAATAATGAGGATCGTCGAAATGGCGCCTGTGCGCCCTAACTCCAGCGTACTGACCAGCGCGGAGGGCAAGTTAGCGACGATGCCCGCGAAAATAATCAGCGAGATCCCATTGCCGACGCCGCGTTGCGTAATCTGCTCACCCAACCACATCAGGAAAATTGTCCCACCGACGAGGCTGATAACCGTTGTCGCGCGGAAAAAATAACCCGGATCGATAACTGCTGACCCAATGCTACCGCTCATGCCTTCCAAGCCGACCGAAATCCCGTAGCCTTGAACTGTCGCCAGAAGAACCGTGCCGTAGCGGGTGTACTGATTGATTTTCTTGCGACCGGATTCACCTTCCTTTTTCAACGCTTCCAATTTCGGCGACACCGCGGTCATCAACTGCATGATAATAGAGGCAGAAATATACGGCATAATATTGAGCGCAAAGATCGTCATTCGCCCCAAGGCACCGCCCGCAAACATATCGAGCATCCCAAGAATGCCCCCCATCTGCTGACTGAAAATCTCGTTTAGAACAACCGGGTCGATTCCCGGCAGCGGGATGTACGTACCCAACCGGTAAATGACAAGCGCACCAAGCGTAAACCAGATGCGCTTCTTCAGTTCCTCCGCCTTGGAAAAGGCGCCGAAATTGAAGTTTGATGCGAGTTGTTCTGCGGCGGATGCCATTAATACGGTCCTGTAGGCCTATGCGTCTTCGGACTTGCTCTTAGAACTAGCAGCGTCGTCCTGCTTCGGCGGCGCCAGCACGGTCACCTTGCCACCCGCCGTCTCCACAACCGTTAACGCGCCCTTGGTCGCCCCTGCGACCACAATATCCACTTTAGTCGTCAACTCCCCTTTGACTAGGAGGCGAACGCCGTCTTTCAAACGGCGCAACACGCCCGCTTCAACAAGCGCTTCGCCGGTAATCTGCTTTTCGGCGTCAATTTTCTCGGCGTCAATTGCGATTTGAAGGCGCCCAGTGCTCAATTCGACATAATGCCGCCGGAAAATATTGGTAAACCCGCGTTTCGGCAACCGCCGATACAACGGCATCTGCCCACCTTCAAAACCTTTAATCGAGACGCCACTACGGGATTTCTGCCCCTTCGTGCCACGTCCTGCCGTTTTGCCCTTGCCAGAGCCAGCGCCACGCCCAACCCGTTTGCGATTTTTCGTCGCGCCGGGATTATCTGAAAGTTCGTTCAATTTCATCGTTACAAATCCTTAACCGCTGTGCCCGCATTCACTTTGGGCGAGACCAGCGCCTGCGCCAAATAATTTCAATCCGCTTCTTCAACGCGAACCAAATGCCTGACCTTATCGATCATGCCACGCACTGAAGGCGTATCTTCCAACACCCGAGTGCGATGCATTTTATTCAACCCAAGTCCCACCAACGTCGCACGCTGATCCTTGGGACGGCGAATTGGACTGCCGGTCTGTGTAACCGTTACGGTTTTCTTCGCCTTAGCCATTCGCCGCATCCCTTATTTCTGTATCGCCGCCGCCACGTCGGCCCACGATATCGCCGACCTTCTTACCCCGACGCGACGCTACCTGACGCGGTGACAGGCAATTATTCAATGCATCAAACGTAGCTTTGACCATGTTATACGGATTGGAGGATCCTATAGACTTGGTCACGACGTCTTGGACACCCAGCATTTCAAATACGGCGCGCATGGGCCCACCTGCTATAATGCCTGTGCCAGGAGGCGCAGCACGAACCACGACACGGCCCGCGCCGAAGCGTCCCTGCACGTCGTGGTGCAATGTCCGGCCTTCACGTAACGGCACCCGAACCAGGGCACCTTTCGCACGTTCGGTCGCCTTGCGGATCGCTTCAGGCACTTCCCGCGCCTTTCCGGAACCGTGACCAACGCGGCCTTTACCGTCGCCAACTATGACAAGGGCGGAAAATCCAAATCGGCGCCCGCCTTTGACGACCTTGGCCACACGATTGATGTGGACCAATTTTTCCTGAATTTCCGACTCTTCCCGCGGCATCGAATCACGCCGGGAGTTTCTTGAATTACGCGCCATTTACCAATCCCTTAAACATTTAAGGCCCTTAAAATTTAAGGCCGCCTTCACGCGCCGCATCGGCCAAAGCCTTGATCCGACCGTGATATCGGTAGCCACCCCGGTCGAACACAACGTCGGAAACACCGGCGTCTTTGGCCCGAGCCGCGATTAATTTACCAACCGCTTCCGCAGACGACATGTCCGCGCCAGTTTTAATCGATCCGGACAATTCCTTATCACTGCTCGACGCAGTAGCCAAGGTGCGGCCCTGCAAGTCATCAATGACTTGCACATAGATATGTTTGCTCGACCGGAATACCGAAAGGCGCGGTTTGCTATTCGCCCGCTTGCGGAGTTGATAACGCGTCCGCCGTTTACGCCGTTCGAACAATTGATGAGAATTCAGCATTCGCTTCGCCCTTACTTTTTCTTACCTTCTTTACGCACAATATATTCGTCACTGTAACGAACGCCTTTGCCTTTATAGGGTTCAGGTTTACGGAACGCGCGAATTTCACTCGCGACCTGCCCAACTTTTTGTTTGTCCGCGCCTGAAACGGCGATAACACTGTTGCGGTCGCCTTCAACGGCTACTTTGATACCCTCGGGAACCACATAATTGATATCATGGCTATATCCCAATTGCAGGGTCAGCTTCTGTCCTTGCGCCTGCGCGCGATAGCCAACACCGTTGACTTCAAGACGCTTAACAAATCCCACGGAAACGCCGCTTACAGCATTGTTCACTAGACTACGAGTTGTGCCCCACATCGCCAGCGCGCGTTTCGATGTATCTTTCGGACTCACAACGATTTCACTATCGGCAATTTTCACCTCAATTTCAGGCAATATCATTACCGACTGTTCGCCAAGCTTACCCTTCGCCTTCAACATACCGCTGACGAGGCTAACCTCGACGCCGTTCGGCACGGTAACCGGATTTTTTCCTACGCGTGACATCCGTCTCTCCTAATGGTTTGGATCCCAGAAACAAAGTTCATTTCTAAGACTACAAACCGACTACAAATTTTTATGCTCGCAACAACTTTGCTTAGACGCCTAAACACAACGCCCAGCGCTAGGCCGTTAAAAGATGCGGCAGAGCACCTCACCGCCAACATTCGCGTCCCGCGCTTCCGCATCGGACAAAATACCCCGCGGAGTGGATAGGATAGAGACTCCTAATCCATTGTATTCGCGTGGCAAGTCCTTAATTCGGGAATATACGCGGCGACCAGGTTTTGACACGCGCGATATTTCCCGAATGACCGGGGTGCCATTACTATATTTTAACTCAATCGTGAGTTCTTGCAGGCCCTTGCGAAGCTCGGCCCAACTAAAACCACGGATGTATCCTTCACGCTCCATTGCGTCGAGCACATTCGCCCGAAACTTAGAGGCCGGGCAACTCACCGTCGACATCCCACAACGCTGACCGTTGCGGATGCGGGTAAGCATATCGCCCATGGGATCACTCATCGACATTTTAGATTTCTCCTACCAACTCGACTTGACCATGCCGGGGATTAAGCCCTGTGACGCCAATTCGCGAAGCGCGATGCGTGACAGTCTAAATTTACGGTAATAACCCCGCGGACGACCGCTGAGCTGGCACCGGTTACGCTGACGAACCGGCGCGGAATTTCGCGGCATTTCGGCCAATTTTAACCGTGCGGCGAAACGATCTTCGGCTGGCAGCAATTGATCCACCGCCGCCGCCTTTAGACGCGCACGTCTACCGGCGCTTTGCCGCGCCATACGCACCCGTTTTTTATTTCTCTCCACCGCGCTTTTCTTCGCCATGTCCTGTATTCTCCGCTAACCGTTCAACTCGTGAACGGCATGTTAATGCCTTTAAGCAACGCCAATCCTTCGTCGTTGGTCTTTGCCGTCGTGCAAATGACAACGTCCATGCCCCGAATTTTGTCTATCCGGTCATAATCAATTTCCGGGAAGATGATTTGTTCCTTCAAACCCATCGAGAAATTGCCCAGGCCATCAAAACTACGGCTCGACAGTCCCCGAAAATCCCGGACCCGCGGCAACGCGATATTAATCAACCGGTCAAGGAAGTCATACATCCGGGCCCGACGCAGCGTCACCTTAGCGCCGATCGCCATGCCTTCCCGAAGTTTAAACGTCGCGATTGATTGTTTCGCTTTGGTCACAACCGGCTTTTGCCCAGTAATTGCCGTCAAGTCAGCGACCGCATTGTTAATAACCTTGGAATCATTCGCAGCGTCACCAACGCCCATGTTCACGATAACTTTTTCGATCCTGGGCGTTTGCATGATATTGGTGTAGCCGAATGCTTCGATCATCTCCCTGACGACGACGGATTCGTAGTGCGCTTTTAAACGCGGAATATAAGCTTGCGTGTCGTTCATACCTAAACCGCCTCCTGTCAGCGGTCGATGACTTCGCCGGAGCGTTTTGCGAAACGCACCTTGCTGCCATCTTCCATTAATTTGAACCCGACCCGGGTCGCTTCATCCGATTTAGGGTCGATATGTGAGACATTGGAGACATGTATTGACGCCTCTTTCTCAACAATACCACCCTGCGTGGTTTGGCTCGGACGCGTATGCCGTTTCACCATGTTGACGCCTCGCACCAACAGGCGCGACTCTACGCGCAAGACCCGAAGAATTTCACCCCTCTTGCCTTTGTCCTTACCAGCCAACACGGTGACCGTGTCGCCTTTTTTAAACTTCGCCGCCATTTTCGTCCCTTATCCTTGTCGCGCTGCTGCGCAGTTCCAACATCGCCTAGATTACTTCCGGCGCCAGCGAAATTATTTTCATAAACTGTTTGGCGCGTAATTCACGGGTAACTGGGCCAAAAATACGCGTTCCAATGGGTTCCCCTTGCGGGTTAATTAGAACAGCCGCATTCCGGTCAAATCGGATTGAAGACCCGTCCTGTCGTCGGATTTCTTTCGCGGTGCGAACAATAACCGCCTTATGCACATCACCCTTTTGGACACGACCGCGCGGAATAGCCTCTTTTACCGAAACGACGATAATGTCGCCAACACCAGCGGTCCGACGCTTTGACCCGCCTAGAACCTTGATGCATTGCACCCGACGCGCACCGGAATTATCGGCTACATCAAGGCTGGTTTGCATTTGTATCATGTCTGCGTCTCCTTAACTTACGCGTCGGCGGCGGCCGAAGCGGCACCAACATCTTCCCGCAACACTTCCCACGTCTTCAGCTTCGAGATGGGACGGCATTCGCGAATACGAACAGTGTCACCAACCTTGTGAGCATTCACGGGGTCGTGCGCGTGATATTTTTTCGATTTCCGAATGATCTTTTTGTAAAGCGGATGTTGCACGCGCCGCTCCACCAAGACTACAATCGTCTTGTCCGAACTATCGGAAACCACTTTTCCTTGTAAAATTCGCCTAGGCATTTCTGTACTCCGTTACGCCGACGCGCTGCGAGACGTCATTATGGTCTTGATCCGCGCGATATCGCGTCGCACAACGCGCACCCGGGAAACGTCCTCAAGCTGTCCGCTCGCCTTTTGGAACCGCAAATTGAACGCTTCCTTCTTGAGGTCGAGCAATTGCGCGCCCAGCTCATCGTCGGATTTTTGACGTAGGTCTTCGGCCTTCATCGTAATTTCCTTATCAACCGCCAAAGCGCTGAATGAAGCGCGTATTCACCGGCAATTTCGCCGACGCCAACTCGAACGCGCGTTTCGCGATATCCGCGTCTACGCCATCCAATTCAAACATTATCCGGCCTGGCTTAATGCGGCACATCCAATACTCCGGTGCACCCTTGCCTTTACCCATACGAACCTCAGCCGGTTTACCACTAACAGGCACATCCGGAAATACACGTATCCAGACTTTACCCGCGCGACGCATATGCCGCGTAATCGCGCGGCGCGCCGCTTCGATCTGACGCGCCGTGATGCGTCCCGTCGTAACCGCCTTCAATCCATACGCGCCAAAGTTCAGCGTCGTGCCGCCCTTCGCCATGCCATGAACTCGGCCTTTATGTTGCTTCCGGAATTTCGTCCGTTTCGGTTGCAGCATCAGTTTTTACCTTTTTCCACCAAGCCTGGTCCGCAAACTAGCGGCCAACCTGTTGTTCCTGAAGTTTCTTGTCCTGGGCGGCGGGGTCATGCGCCATGATCTCGCCCTTGAATATCCAGACCTTTACGCCGCACGCACCATATGTCGTCTGGGCCGTGGCCGTACCATAATCGATGTCTGCGCGGAGTGTGTGCAACGGCACGCGACCTTCGCGATACCATTCCATCCGCGCAATTTCCGCACCGCCTAAACGACCGCCGCAATTGATCCTAATGCCGAGCGCGCCAAGACGCATCGCCGATTGAACTGCCCGCTTCATCGCCCGACGAAACGCAACGCGGCGCACTAACTGTTGGGAGATATTTTCAGCCACCAGCTTCGCGTCAATTTCCGGTTTGCGAATCTCAACTATGTTAAGATGCAAATCACCGTTCGTCATTTTCGCGACTTCTTGGCGCAGCTTTTCGATATCCTGCCCCTTCTTACCAATCACGACACCGGGTCGTGCGGTTTGAATGGTGATGCGCGCCCGTTTCGCCGGTCGTTCGATGACAACCTTAGAAATTCCCGCCGGGGACAGCTTGTCCATCAAGTAGTCGCGAATTTTCAAATCTTCGTGCAGCAGGTCGCCGTAGTTCCGGTACGCATACCAGCGCGAATCCCAAGTGCGGTTAACGCCTAGACGCAGCCCGATCGGATTGACTTTTTGACCCATTATTCGGTCTCCTCACGTTCGCGTACAATGACGGTCAGGTTGCTGAAAGGCTTTTCAATACGCCCTATACGGCCTCGCGCCCGAGCCCGGAAACGTTTTAAAACCATAGTTTTCCCAACCCACGCTTCCTTCACATAAAGCCGATCGACATCCAACTGATGGTTGTTTTCCGCATTGGCTATCGCTGATTGCAACGCTTTGCGAACATCCACAGCAATACGCCGGTTTGAAAACGTCAAGCTTGCCAACGCGGCTTCCGCTGACTTTCCACGAATGGATTGCGCTACTAAATTTAATTTTTGTGGACTGACGCGGATAGACTTAACGTAGCATTTCGCTTCCGTATCGTCCAAACGCCGTTCTGTCTTAGCCTTACCCATGCCTAACCTCGCTTGGAGCGTTTATCGGCCGTGTGGCCGTAAAACGTCCGCGTCGGCGAAAATTCGCCAAATTTGTGACCAATCATATTTTCGGTCACCAGCACAGGGATAAACTTGTGCCCATTATATACGCCGAACGTGATACCTACGAACTGCGGCAACACCGTTGAACGGCGCGACCAGGTTCGAATAATGTCGCTTCGACCGGAAGCGCGTACTGCTTCGGCCTTCTTCAACAAGTATCCATCGACAAATGGACCTTTCCAGACGGATCGAGCCAACTTGCCTCTCCTTTACTTCTTTTTCGCGTGACGGCTACGGATGATGAGCTTATCGGAAGGTTTGTTCCGCTTTCTCGTCCGCTTACCTTTGGTCGGCTTTCCCCAAGGGGAAACCGGATGACGTCCACCTGACGTACGGCCTTCGCCGCCACCATGCGGGTGATCGACAGGGTTCATAGCGACGCCCCGAACAGCAGGGCGTTTACCCAACCAGCGCTTGCGGCCCGCCTTGCCTATCTTGATGTTTGATTGGTCCGGATTGGACACGGCGCCAATAGTCGCCATGCATTCACCGCGCACTAAACGAAGTTCGCCGGATGTTAATTTAACCTGCGCGTAGCCCGAATCCCGCCCGACGATTTGCACATACGTACCTGCCGACCGCGCTATCTGACCACCCTTACCGGGCTTCATTTCGACATTATGGACAATCGTCCCTATGGGAATATTGTTCAATGGCAATGCGTTGCCAGGCTTGATATCCGACCCGGGCCCCGCGACGATCACATCACCCGCCTGAACTCGCTGCGGCGCCAGGATGTAGTTTAACTCGCCGTCTTCGTATTTAATCAATGCAATGAACGCAGTCCGGTTCGGATCGTATTCAATACGTTCGACCGTCGCCGACATGTCCAGCTTGGTCCGTTTGAAGTCAATCAAACGGTATTTACGTTTGTGCCCGCCACCCCGACGGCGCGCGGTAATGCGGCCATGGTTGTTACGCCCCGCTTTTTCACTCAGGCCTTCCGTCAGTGTCTTGACGGGTTTGCCTTTATGAAGCTCCGAATGATCGACCAGCACAAGGTGCCGCATCGTCGGTGTGACTGGTTTGTATTTTTTTAACGCCATCGTCCTAAAGCCCCGTCGTCACGTCCACCGAATGGCCTTCGGCCAATCGGACAACCGCTTTTTTATAATCTTTTTGACGTCCCAACCGACCCTTAAAGCGTTTCGTTTTGCCTTTTTGGATCAGTGTGTTGACTGATTCAACCTTTACTTCAAACAGACCTTCGACCGCCCCTTTAATTTCTGGTTTGGTCGCATCCATAGGAACACGGAACGTCACTTGGTTATGCTCGGACCCAAGCGTCGATTTTTCCGAGATGACCGGACTACGAAGCAAATCGTACATCCGTTCACGATCGACGTTGGATTTGTTACGGTATTTCCAACTCATTTAAGGCGCGCCTCCAACGCTTGCACCGCTGCTTCGGTGAGAACTAGCTGATCGCACCGCAAAATGTCATAGACATTCGCGCCCTGCGTCGGCAGCACGTCTATTTTCGGTAAATTCGACGCCGCCCGAGCAAAATTCTGATCGACTTCCGCTCCCGAAACAAACAGCGCACTTTCCATGCCAAGCCCGGCCAGCAACACTTTAAGCTCTTTGGTCTTCGGGCTCGTCAACACCGCATCCTTCAACACCACCAATTTGCCCTCAGCTTGCTTGGACGACAGTGCGGATTTCATCGCAAACCGACGAACTTTCTTTTGCAGCTTATGGGCAAAGTCCCGGGGCGTCGGACCAAATGCTACACCGCCGCCACGTAAATTCGGCGTTTTACGCGAACCCTGACGGGCGCGGCCTGTGCCTTTTTGCCGGAATGGCTTAGCGGTAGTACCGCGAATTTCACTTCGTTCTTTTGTGTCCGCGTTGCCGCCCCGCCGCTTGGCGAGTTGGTAGTTCACCATCCGCGCCAAAATATCTTTGCGCACGGGTGCCGCGAAAACTTCGTCAGCGAGATCTATTTCGCCAGCAGCCTTGTTTTCTAGCGTGATGACTTTGGCCTTCATTCGCTGTCACCCTTCTTTTCGGCATCGTCCGTGGAAACATCTTCGGTAAGGGCCTCTTCACTGGCCGTGTCTTCATTCGCGGCGGCTTCCGGCACCGCGCGAACAGATGCGGGGAACGGTAAATCTTCCGGCATGGCGCGTTTCACGGCGTCCCGCACTTCAACCCACCCACCTTCGGAACCAGGAACGCCGCCGCGCACCAAAATTAAACCACGCTCCACATCTGTGGATACCACGTCCAGATTTTGAACGGTGACGCGTTCATCGCCCATGTGCCCAGCCATCTTTTTGCCTTTGAACACTCGGCCCGGATCCTGACATTGGCCCGTCGAGCCGTGCGATCTGTGCGAGATGGATACTCCGTGTGTGGCTCGCAATCCGCTAAAATTATGCCGCTTCATGGCACCGGCGAAGCCTTTACCGATACTTTGACCCGCAACATCGATTTGTTGACCTACAACAAAATGATCCGCGATCAGTTCAGCGCCAACATCCAACAGGGCATCCGCTGAGACGCGGAATTCTCTGACCCGTTTTTTCGGCTCTACATTGGCTTTGGCGAAATGACCGCGCATCGGCTTCGAAACGCGCGATACCTTTGCGACCCCGGCACCGAGCTGGACGGCAGTATAGCCGTCCGTTTCCTCGGTCCGCACGCCAACGACCTGACAATTTTCGACCTGTAAAACGGTCACAGGAACATGCATCCCAGAATCGTTAAAGATCCGAGTCATTCCCATTTTCCGCGCAATTATTCCCGAACGCATCGCTCTTATCCTAAAGCTTAATTTCAACATCAACGCCAGCGGCCAGGTCGAGCTTCATCAACGCATCGACCGTTTGCGGCGTCGGGTCCACGATGTCCAGCATCCGCTTATGTGTGCGGATTTCGAACTGTTCGCGGCTTTTCTTGTCGATGTGCGGGCCTCGCAACACCGTATATTTTTCAATTCGCGTCGGCAATGGAATAGGGCCGCGCACTTCCGCGCCAGTCCGCTTCGCTGTTTGCACAATTTCGCCTGTCGATTGATCCAACACGCGATGGTCAAACGCTTTCAAGCGTATGCGTATGTTTTGGCTGTTCATGCCGCCGTGTCCTTTAATAAAAACAGCACCCAAAACGGGTGCCGCTGTTCCTGTTACTCGATAACGCTGGCGACGACGCCGGCGCCGACGGTGCGACCACCCTCACGAATTGCGAAACGCAGGCCTTCGTCCATCGCAATCGGTGCGATCAAGTCAACCTGCATCGAAATGTTGTCCCCGGGCATCACCATCTCCGTGCCATCCGGCAACACAACCGAACCCGTGATATCCGTCGTACGAAAATAAAACTGCGGACGGTAATTCGAGAAAAACGGCGTGTGACGGCCGCCCTCGTCCTTCGTCAGAATATAGCACTCACACATGAACTTCGTATGCGGCGTGATCGATCCCGGCGCCGCGAGAACCTGGCCCCGCTCAACATCTTCACGGCCCGTGCCACGTAGCAGCGCCCCGATGTTGTCGCCGGCTTCGCCCGAATCCAACAACTTGCGGAACATTTCAACGCCCGTGCACGTCGTCTTCGTCGTGTCGCGGATGCCCACGATCTCAATCTCGTCGCCAACCTTCACAACCCCGCGCTCGACCCGACCTGTCACAACCGTGCCACGTCCCGAAATCGAAAACACATCTTCAATCGGCATCAGGAATGGCATGTCTATCGCGCGTTCCGGCTGCGGGATGTATTCATCCACCGCCTCCATCAGCTTCTTGATCGACTCAACGCCCGTTTCCGCGTCGCCGTCTTCCAACGCGCCCAGCGCCGTCCCCATCACAATGGGAATGTCGTCGCCCGGAAAATCATAGCTCGACAGCAATTCGCGGACTTCCATCTCGACGAGCTCAAGAAGCTCCTCGTCATCCACCTGATCAACCTTATTCAGATATACCACGAGCGACGGAACGCCAACCTGGCGCGCCAAAAGGATATGTTCACGCGTTTGCGGCATCGGGCCGTCCGCCGCCGACACAACCAGGATCGCCCCATCCATCTGCGCCGCGCCTGTGATCATGTTCTTCACATAATCCGCGTGACCCGGGCAATCCACATGCGCGTAATGACGGTTCGTCGTCTCGTATTCAACATGGGCCGTATTAATCGTGATCCCACGCTCCCGTTCTTCGGGAGCCTTGTCGATCGACGAATAATCCTGAAACTCAGCTCCGCCCTCTGCCGCCAAAACCTTCGTGATCGCCGCCGTCAATGTCGTCTTGCCATGATCAACGTGGCCGATCGTGCCAATGTTGCAGTGCGGCTTATTCCGCTCAAACTTTTGCTTCGCCATCGTATACTCTCCGTTACCTTAACTTTTCTCACGCACTTTAAATCTTTCGCGACCCCTACAGGAACCTTAAGCCAGATTAGCGCGAACCTCTTCAGCCACCGCTTGCGGGACTTGTTCATAATGATCGAAATGCATCGAATACTGCGCACGCCCCTGGCTCATGGATCGCAACGTATTGATATATCCGAACATGTTCGCCAACGGCACCATGGCGGAAATCACCCGCGCATTGCCGCGTTGATCCATCGTGCCCACGTGGCCGCGACGGCTATTCAAATCGCCGATGATGTCGCCCATGTAGTCTTCCGGGGTCACCACCTCTACCTTCATAATAGGTTCCAGCAATCGCGGCGCCGCTTTCGGCATAGCTTCCCGGAACGCTGCGCGAGACGCAATTTCAAACGCCATAACCGAGGAGTCAACGTCGTGGCTGGCCCCATCTGTCAGGGTAACTTTGAAGTCAATAACAGGGAACCCTGCCAATACGCCGGAATCGCGCGAGCTGTTTAGACCCTTCTCCACGCCAGGAACGTATTCCCGCGGCACGGAACTGCCGTGCAGCTTACTTTCAAACTCAAAGCCAAAACCCGCTTCCTTCGGTTCAAACAAGAGATTAACGCGTGCGAACTGTCCGGAGCCGCCGGTCTGCTTCTTGTGTGTGTAGTCAACTTCAATCGTCTTGGTAATGGTTTCACGATACGCCACTTGCGGCGCGCCAATATTCGCATCAACCTTAAATTCGCGCTTCATGCGTTCGACGAGAATATCCAGGTGCAACTCACCCATACCCTTAATGATCGTTTGACCACTTTCCATGTCGCTGGTTACGCGGAAGCTGGGATCTTCCTGCGCCAACCGTGACAAGGCCGTGCCCATTTTTTCTTGATCGCTCTTGGTTTTCGGTTCGACCGCAATTTCAATAACCGGGTCAGGAAACTCCATCCGTTCCAAAATGATCGGCTTCAACGTGTCACACAGAGTTTCGCCAGTCGTAACATTTTTTAGACCTGCTAACGCGATAATGTCCCCGGCGCGCGCTTCCTTGACGTCTTCCCGGTGGTTCGCGTGCATCAACAACATGCGACCAACGCGTTCCCGGTTATCTTTCACCGAGTTCAACACTGCCCCGCCCGTCGTCATGACACCCGAATACACGCGCACAAAAGTCAGCGACCCCACGAACGGATCCGTCATAATCTTGAACGCCAACGCCGCAAGCGGCTCATCATCGGAAGACGCACGCTCCATCGGCGTGTCGCCACCAACCTCAATACCGGCAGTCGCGCCAATATCCGACGGCGACGGCATATAATCGACGACGGCGTCCAACAAGGGTTGCACACCCTTGTTCTTGAATGCTGACCCAGTCAAAACCGGCACAAACGCCAAACCAATCACGCCTTTACGAATACAATTGCGCAAAGTTTGTTCGCTGACTTCCTCGCCGTCGAGATACGCCTCCATTGCAGCTTCGTCCTGCTCAACGGCCAACTCGACCATCGCTGTCCGGTATTCTCCAGCCTGTTCAACTAAATTTTCGGGTATGTCTTCTTCGGTGTAATCCGCACCCATGGATTCATCGCGCCAACGGATCGCCTTCATTTTGACCAGGTCAATAACACCGGCAAATTCGGCTTCCGACCCTATTGGCAACTGCGTCACCAACGGCGTCGCGCCCAACCGATCAACGATCATCTCAACGCAGCGAAAGAAATCGGCACCCGTACGGTCCATCTTGTTGATGAAACACATCCGGGGCACATTGTATTTATCCGCTTGACGCCACACGGTCTCACTTTGTGGCTCCACACCCGCGACACTGTCAAAAACCGCAACAGCGCCATCCAACACACGCAAACTGCGCTCCACCTCAATGGTGAAATCCACATGGCCCGGTGTATCAATGATGTTGATTCGATGGTCGCGCCAGAAACATGTCGTCGCAGCGGAGGTAATCGTAATGCCACGCTCCTGCTCCTGCTCCATCCAATCCATGGTGGCGTTACCGTCATGGACTTCACCAATTTTGTGGGACCGACCCGTGTAATACAGAATCCGCTCCGTCGTCGTGGTTTTACCAGCGTCGATGTGCGCCATGATGCCGATATTACGGTAGTCTTCTATGGGAGTTGTGCGTGCCATACTATTTTCTCGACGACCTTAAAGTCTTAAAATACGTAGATTTTACCAGCGATAATGGGAAAAAGCGCGGTTCGCTTCCGCCATACGGTGGGTATCTTCGCGCTTTTTAACGGAGCCTCCACGATTGTTCGCCGCATCCATCAGCTCACCCGACAAACGATCTGTCATCGTGTATTCTGACCGTTTCCGCGCCGTCGCGATAAGCCACCGAAACGCCAGCGCCTGCGCCCGTTCGGTGCGAACATCTACCGGCACCTGATAAGTCGCGCCACCAACACGACGAGACCGGACTTCGACCGTGGGCCGAATATTTTCGATCGCATCATGAAACAGCTGCACCGGGTCCGTACCCGCCTTCTGTTCGATCATATCCAGCGCGCCGTACACCGTACGCTCCGCAACCGATTTTTTACCGTCTAACATGAGACAGTTCATGAATTTGCTCAAAACCATGTCGCCAAATTTGGCGTCCGGATTTATGACACGCTTTTCAGCGCGATGGCGTCTAGACATAATCGTTCACCCTTATTTAGGACGCTTCGTGCCGTATTTTGACCGACGTTGACGGCGGTCACCGACACCTTGCGTATCCAACGTGCCGCGGATGACATGATAGCGAACACCAGGCAAATCCTTCACACGCCCACCGCGGATCATCACGACCGAGTGCTCTTGGAGATTGTGACCTTCACCAGGTATGTAGCTTGTCACTTCAAACCCATTGGTCAAACGAACCCGGGCCACTTTCCGCAAGGCGGAGTTCGGCTTTTTCGGCGTCGTTGTGTAAACCCGAGTGCAGACACCGCGCTTTTGCGGACACGCCTCCAGCGCTGGGACTTTGGTGCGAGCCGGCGGATTTTTCCGCGGCTTACGAACTAACTGATTAATTGTCGGCATGAGCCGTCCTCATCCTAACCATTTCCGTACATTAACAAAAGACACCGGCCAACAGACCAATCTCCCCACCGCGCAAACAACACCGGACACACACTTTAATATTGGCGTGCCTGCCATTCATCTGCACACAACCGGCGAAACCGGCCTATATTTTCTCAGATGCTTGGGCGCTTCGTCTAGGCCCACCCCGCGATCTTATCGCCGAAAAGGTCTACAGTAAGCCCCTCGAAAGTTCGCGCATCCTAGTGACGGACCCCTAACCCGTCAAGAAAAAGATGCGCGTAATTTCAATTATTTCTGCGATATCCTGTCAGGTCAATAAAACAGCCGCCGCGCCGCTTTTTTGATTGAATTTTGCGCGGCGCGACGGCTGTTAATTCGCATTATTACATTTTACGCCACTTCGGTCTGTTCGACTGCCTCTGCCGCGCTTGCTTCTGTCGCCGCGCTTTCCAACGCCGCCGCAGCTTTATCTTTTTCCAGCATATCGCGATCACGCTCGGTCGCCACCTGACGCATACGGCTCATGAAGCTGCCCGTACCCGCCGGGATCAACCGGCCGACGATGACATTTTCCTTCAACCCTTCGAGGTTGTCGATCTTACCGCTAACAGCGGCTTCTGTTAGAACACGGGTCGTTTCCTGGAAGGATGCCGCGGAAATGAACGACTTCGTTTGCAATGATGCCTTCGTAATGCCCTGCAACACCGGCAGCCCTGCTGCGGCTTGACTGTTTTCCGCCAAAGCAGCTTCGTTTGCCGCCTCGAACTCGTCACGGTCGATCTGTTCACCAACCAACAGCATCGTATCGCCTGAATGCGTAATTTCGACTTTCTGCAACATCTGTCGAACGATAACTTCGATGTGCTTGTCGTTAATTTTAACGCCTTGCAGCCGGTAGACCTCTTGAATTTCTTGCACGAGATAAGCCGCCAACGCCTCGACACCCAACACATTCAGAATATCGTGCGGAACTGGGTTGCCGTCCATCAACAGGTCGCCCTTTTTGACATGGTCGCCTTCCTGAACCGAAATGTGCTTGCCTTTCGGGACCATATATTCTGATGGTTCCATATTCTCATCATCGGGAACCACGACAATTCGGCGTTTTGTTTTGTAATCCTTGCCAAATTCGACGCGTCCCTCGGCACCGCTGATAACCGCGAAGTCCTTGGGTTTACGCGCTTCGAACAGTTCCGCCACACGTGGCAGACCACCCGTTATGTCACGCGTTTTTAACGTTTCACGCGGAATACGCGCCAACACATCGCCCGCCCGAGCAGGCGCCCCATTTTCTACGGACAAAATTGCGTCCACAGACATGAAATACCGGGCTTCCAATCCGTTTCCGAGCGTCAGAACCTCACCGTCCTTGTCCCGTAATGTGATCCTGGGCTTCAGGTCGGCGCTTCTGGGCTGTTGCTTCCAATCAACAACCACCTTATTGGCGATACCTGTCGCCTCATCGACCGTTTCCCGCATGGTGACGCCTTCCGTCAAATCAACGTAATGCGTTATGCCATCTTTTTCGGTAATGATCGGAATCGTGTAGGGGTCCCATTCTGCAAGCGTTTGGCCCCCGGTCACAGTGTCGCCTTCGTCCACTGAAAGCCGTGCGCCATAAGGCACTTTATGACGTGCGCGTTCGCGCCCTTGGTCGTCATTCAGAACCAACTCTGTATTACGCCCCATGACCACCGGTCGTTTTTCAGTATCGATAACCACGTTCCGATTGACGATATGCAGCACGCCATCAAGATTGGATTCCACCGAGGACTGTTCCGCGCCACGTTGCGCCGCGCCGCCAATATGGAAGGTCCGCATGGTCAACTGAGTACCCGGTTCGCCAATCGATTGGGCGGCAATAACGCCCACGGCTTCGCCGATATTGACGGCGGTTCCCCGCGCCAGATCGCGACCGTAGCAGGTCCCACATGCACCATTTTTGCTTTCGCACGTCAGCACAGATCGAATTTTTACCGAATCGACACCGGCGCGTTCAATCGCTTCGTTACCGGCCTCGTCGATTAACTGAGCCGCCTTGACGATAACGTCGCCCGACAGAGGATCAATAATATCATCCGACGCATGGCGGCCGATAATACGTTCCGACAGCGGCTCTATCATTTCGCCACCCTCCACGACCGCCTTCATCGTAAGGCCGTCATTGGTGCCGCAATCCACTTCATTAATCACGCAATCCTGCGCAACATCGACCAAACGGCGGGTCAAATACCCGGAGTTCGCCGTTTTCAACGCCGTATCCGCCAAGCCCTTACGTGCGCCATGCGTGGAGTTAAAATATTCGAGGACCGAAAGGCCTTCCTTGAAGTTCGAAATAATCGGCGTTTCAATAATTTCACCCGATGGTTTCGCCATCAAGCCACGCATGCCGGCCAACTGCTTAATCTGTGCGGGTGATCCCCGCGCGCCGGAATGGGCCATCATATAAACCGCATTTTCCGGTTTACCTTCGGCCGGCGTCGAAATCTCCTTCATCATTTCTTCAGCCACGCTGTCAGTGCAACTTGACCAAACATCGACGACTTTATTGTATTTCTCACCCTGCGTAATCAAACCGTCAAGATACTGTTTTTCGTATTCCTTAACCTGATCATGCGCTTGCGCAATGAGCGAATCTTTGGCGCGGGGAATCACGAGGTCGTCCTTGCCGAACGAAATACCGGACCGGCACGCCCAACTAAAGCCTGTCCCCATCATACGGTCGCAAAAAATGACCGTCTCTTTTTGACCGCAATGACGGTAGACCATGTCGATAACGTCCGAGACATCCTTTTTAGTCAATACGCGATTGATCAGGGAATACGGCACTTTTGGACTACGTGGCAGAATTTCACCCAGTATCATACGGCCCGGAGTCGTCGTAAGGCGTTGCGTCAACGGCTTGCCGTCTTCGTCCACCGTTTTGTATAACGCTTTAATCCGCGTATGCAGGGTCACGTCTTTACTGGACAAAGCATGTTCAATTTCACCAATTGTCCCAAATACGGGAATACGATGAGACGTAATTACACCGGCCTCCAGCGCCTTAAACGCTGCTTTGGCGTCGTCCATTTCGACGACCTTGGCCGAGTTCTTTGCATCACGAAGCATGATGTCCGCGCCGTCTAACGCCGCTTTCATCGCCGCTGCGGAACCGATGCTAACCAATGGGCCGACATGATCGTCGCGTTCCAGCGACAGGTAGTACAGACCCAGCACAATATCCTGACTGGGTACGATGATTGGCTTACCGTTTGCAGGTGACATAATATTATTTGTCGACATCATCAACACGCGCGCTTCCAACTGCGCTTCTAGCGACAAGGGCACATGAACCGCCATTTGGTCGCCATCAAAATCTGCGTTGAAGGCTGTGCAAACTAACGGATGGAGCTGGATCGCCTTGCCTTCGACAAGGACCGGTTCAAACGCTTGAATGCCAAGACGGTGAAGCGTCGGAGCCCGGTTCAACATGACCGGATGTTCGCGGATGACCTCTTCCAGGATATCCCATACTTCCGGGCGCTCTTTTTCAACCATGCGCTTGGCCGCCTTGATGGTCGTCGCCATGCCGTATAATTCAAGCTTCGAATAAATGAACGGCTTGAACAATTCCAACGCCATTTTCTTTGGCAATCCACATTGATGCAAAAACAATTCTGGCCCAACAACGATCACCGAACGGCCAGAATAATCAACGCGTTTGCCCAGCAAATTCTGACGGAAGCGGCCTTGCTTGCCCTTCAACATATCGGAGAGAGATTTCAGTGGTCGCTTGTTGGCGCCGGTTATCACGCGCCCCCGGCGGCCATTGTCGAACAGAGCGTCAACCGATTCCTGCAACATCCGTTTTTCATTCCGAACGATAATATCGGGTGCGCGCAGTTCGATGAGGCGTTTCAAACGATTGTTCCGGTTGATAACCCGGCGGTACAGATCGTTCAAATCCGACGTGGCGAACCGGCCGCCGTCCAGCGGCACCAGCGGGCGCAGTTCCGGTGGGATAACCGGCACGACGTTGAGAATCATCCATTCCGGTCGCGTGTCAGATTCGATAAACGCTTCAACCAACTTCAACCGCTTGACGTATTTTTTTCGCTTGGCTTCCGACCCGGTTTCCTTCAGGTCAACGCGAATGGTTTCAAGTTCTTTTTCAAGCTCCAGCGCCCCCAGCATGTCCTGGATCGCCTCCGCGCCAATCTTGGCGGTGAAATTTTCCGCGCCATATTCGTCCTGGGCATCGATAAAATCTTCTTCCGACAATAACTGCCGATATCCTAAAGCCGTCAAACCGGGCTCTATCACGACGTAGTTCTCGAAATACAGGATACGTTCCAAATCTTTGAGCGTCATATCCAGCAACAAGCCAATCCGGCTGGGCAGTGACTTCAGGAACCAGATGTGGGCGACCGGCGACGCCAGTTCGATATGGCCCATGCGTTCTCGGCGAACTTTGGACAACGTCACTTCGACACCACATTTTTCACAAATGATGCCGCGGTACTTCATCCGCTTGTATTTGCCGCAGAGGCATTCGTAATCTTTGATCGGCCCAAAAATCCGAGCGCAGAACAAACCGTCCCGTTCGGGTTTAAAGGTCCTGTAGTTGATCGTTTCCGGCTTCTTGATTTCACCAAAAGACCAGGATCGGATCCGATCTGGACTGGCGATGGAAATTTGAATCTGGTCGAAACTTTGGGGACCAGAAGGTTGCCCGAAAAAATTCATCAACTCGTTCATCGATGGACTCCTGAAGTCATCTTAGGCCGCGCAATCTTTCGTCACACATACATAACCCTGGGGTCGGCCGGCCCAGGATTGTGACGATCAACAAGGGCGCACTACTCGCTCTGTTTCAATTCCACATTCAGGCCAAGCGACCGAAGTTCCTTCACCAGAACATTGAAGGATTCTGGGATCCCAGCTTCGAAATTGTCGTCACCGCGCACAATCGCTTCATAGACCTTTGTCCGACCTGAAACGTCATCGGATTTCACGGTCAACATTTCCTGCAATGTATATGCGGCACCGTACGCTTCCAGCGCCCAAACTTCCATCTCACCGAAGCGTTGGCCACCGAATTGCGCCTTGCCACCCAATGGTTGCTGGGTAACTAAAGAGTACGGACCAATTGAACGCGCGTGAATTTTATCATCCACCAAGTGATGCAGTTTAAGCATATAAATATACCCCACCGTCACCTGGCGATCGAAAGCTTCACCCGTCCGGCCATCCACCAAAGTCGTCTGGCCCGAAGAGTGAATGCCGGCGTCACTTAGCATTTTTTGAATGTCCTCTTCACGCGCGCCATCGAACACTGGTGTGGCGATGGGAACGCCCGCCGTCACATTTTCCGCCAGTTCAATGATCGCCTTTTCGTCAAAATTGGCGATGTCGTCCGCATATTTCTCGCCATATGCTTTTCCGATGGTTTTTCTTAATTCCTCAGATTCACCAGTTCGGCGCATCTTTGTCAGGACATCGCCAATTTGACGGCCCAGGCCAGCACAGGCCCACCCAAGGTGGGTTTCGAGAATCTGCCCAACATTCATCCGACTAGGAACACCTAGCGGATTAAGCACTATATCAATGGGCGTTCCGTCATCCAGGCAGGGCATGTCTTCCATCGGCATGATGCGCGAAATAACGCCCTTATTCCCATGACGACCCGCCATTTTATCGCCGGGTTGAATCTTACGTTTCACCGCCACGAAGACCTTCACCATTTTCATAACGCCCGGCGGCAATTCGTCGCCGCGTTGCAACTTATCGACCTTATCGTCGAAACGGGCCTGCAAACGAGATACGGCTTCGCCGAATTGTCCCTTGATGGCGTCCAATTGGTCATTGACCTTGTCGTTTTTCACGACAATCTGCTGCCACTGTCCCGGCGTATATTCACCGAGCACATTTTCGGTAACCCGACCGCCGACCTTGATACCCTTCGGTCCGCTGACAATGCTCTGGTTTAACAGCACATCTCGCAGGCCATCAAAGAACCAACGTTCCAGGATCGATTTTTCATCGTCGCGATCCTTCGCCAAACGTTCAATTTCCGACCGTTCGATCGCCAAGGCGCGTTCGTCCTTGTCGATGCCGCGGCGTGAGAACACCCGAACCTCGACAATCGTGCCGGTTTGCCCTGGCGGAACCCGCAACGACGTATCACGCACATCGGACGCTTTTTCACCGAAGATCGCACGCAGCAGTTTTTCTTCCGGCGTCATCGGTGATTCGCCCTTCGGCGTCACCTTGCCAACCAAAACGTCGCCCGGCTGCACTTCAGCGCCGATATAGACGATTCCCGCTTCATCTAGATTTTTCAACGCTTCTTCCCCTACATTGGGGATGTCGCGTGAAATTTCTTCCTGGCCCAGTTTGGTGTCCCGCGCCATGACTTCAAATTCCTCGATATGGATCGAGGTGAAGACATCGTCCCGTACAACACGTTCGGAAACCAAGATTGAATCTTCGAAATTGTATCCATTCCACGGCATGAAAGCGCACAAGACATTCCGACCAAGCGCCAATTCGCCGAGATTCGTTGACGGACCGTCCGCGACGATGTCGCCAGCGTCAATCATATCCCCAACCTTCACCAAAGGCCGTTGTGTAATGCAGGTGTTCTGGTTTGAACGCTGGAACTTCAACAAATTGTATATGTCGACACCCGGCGTGGAAACATCAGCGCTCGTCGCGTTTCCCGCGCCGATCACGATGCGGGTGGCGTCCACCTGGACGACCCTGCCCGACCGTCGCGCAACAATTGTCACGCCGGAGTCCCGCGCGACTTGCGCCTCCATGCCAGTGCCAACCAACGGAGCCTCGCTACGCACCAATGGCACCGCTTGGCGTTGCATATTGGAGCCCATCAAGGCGCGGTTCGCGTCATCATTTTCCAGAAAGGGAATCAACGCGGCGGCGACCGATACGATTTGCTTGGGCGAAACGTCCATCAAATCAATATCTTCCGAACGCGCCTGGATATATTCTCCGCCCGCGCGACAACTGATCAAATTTTCAATCAAATTGTTTTTATCATCAAGCTGCGAATTTGCTTGCGCGACCGTGTACCGACCTTCATCCATCGCGGACATATAGATGACTTCATCGGTGACATGGCTATCGACGACCTTGCGGTAGGGCGATTCGATGAATCCGTATTTATTGACCCGCGCATAAGTCGCCAGGCTGTTGATCAACCCAATATTCGGCCCTTCCGGCGTTTCAATCGGGCAAATACGGCCATAATGAGTGGGATGCACATCGCGCACTTCAAACCCGGCGCGCTCCCGCGTCAGCCCCCCCGGCCCAAGCGCCGATAGACGACGTTTATGAGTAATTTCAGCCAGTGGGTTGGTTTGATCCATGAACTGCGACAATTGCGAGGATCCAAAGAATTCCCGCACAGCCGCCGCCGCCGGTTTGGCGTTGATCAAATCATGCGGCATGACAGTGTCAATATCGACCGAGCTCATGCGTTCGCGGATCGCCCGCTCCATGCGCAATAACCCAATGCGGTATTGATTTTCCATCAATTCGCCAACCGAACGGACACGCCGATTGCCGAGATGATCGATATCGTCGATTTCCCCTTTGCCATCCTTCAAATCATGCAACACTTTTACGATCGCGAGAATATCTTGCTTTCGCAGCACTCGAATTTGATCGTCGGTTTCCTGATCCAGGCGAGAATTCATTTTCACCCGCCCAACCGCAGACAAATCATATCGTTCGCTGTTGAAAAACAAACCGTTGAACATCGCTTCCGCCGTTTCCAACGTGGGCGGTTCACCCGGACGCATCACTCGATAGATGTCGATCAATGCGTCGGCGCGCGTTTTATTCTTATCCGAATTCAACGTGCTTCGAATATACGGGCCAACATTGATGTGATCGATGGCCAAAAGCGACACTTTCTTAATACCGAGCTCGGTCAGTTTTTCAAAGGTTTCCTCAACCAGTTCGGCTCCCGCTTCATACAGGATCTCCCCTGATTCCGGATCGATGATATCTGATGCGAAATAACGCCCAAGCAATTCCTCTTCGCTCATTCGGATATCCGATACCTTGGACTCCTCAAGCTTACGCAACAGGCGCGGGGTCACTTTTTGGCCCTCTTCCGCTACCGCTTTGCCGGTCTTCGCGTTGATTAAATCATGCACGAGCTTGACGCCGCTATACCGTTCGCCGTCAAACGGGCATTTCCAACCGTCCTTGACTTTTTTGAATTCAATTTTGTCGTAGAATAGGTCCAAGATATCCGTCGGCGACAATCCCACCGCATCTTCAGGCGACAAAATTTTCCCTTCGCGGGCCAATTCATCGCGTTTTTCTTCCGTAGCCTCGCTGTCCAACGCCAAAAGTAATGTCGTCGCCGGCAATTTGCGACGGCGATCAATGCGCACATACAACAAATCTTTGGCGTCGTATTCAAAGTCGAGCCAGGACCCGCGATAAGGGATGACCCGCGCCGCGTGAAGATATTTGCCCGAAGAATGGGTCTTGCCGCGGTCGTGATCGAAAAACACGCCTGGCGAGCGATGCATTTGGCTGACTATGACTCGCTCGGTGCCATTCACAACGAAGGTGCCATTTGGCGTCATGAGGGGCATATCGCCCATATAGACGTCCTGCTCCTTGATGCCGCGGATCGACCGCGCACCCGTGTCCTCGTCGATATCCCACACCAAGAGACGAAGCGTCACCTTGAGCGGCGCGCCGTAAGTCATGCCGCGTTGCTGGCATTCCTCCACATCGTATTTGGGCTCTTCCAAGCGATAGCGCACATATTCCAATTGCGATCGGTCGGCGAAATCCTTGATCGGAAACACCGAAACGAACACTTCTTGGAGACCAGACGTCCCGCCTTCTTCCCGGGGATGCAAAAACAAATCATATGATGATTTTTGCACCTCAATGAGATTCGGCAACGGCGCCACTTCGGTAATCCGACCAAAGCTTTTACGAATACGCTTACGATCCGTGAAGGACTTCGCCATTCTTCAACCTCGCATCAATAAATTGTTTCGCCGATTATTCGACGAAACGCCGCGCCCATCAGAAAGCTTTTGGCTTCCCGTCAGGCGCAAAAAACGCGGCTTCGGAGAAAACGGTTTCTCCGAGCGCGGGAAACGAGACGACGCCCATTGGGCACACGCCTCGGTCGAAAACATGTCGGCGGGGCGACGCCGTTTGGCGCACACCCCAACCGATACTGTGTCGAAAGAAGGGCTACGCAAGCTCAACTGTTGCGCCCGCTCCTTCCAATTTGGTCTTGATCTCTTCAGCTTCGTCCTTGCTAACCGCTTCCTTAACGGCTTTAGGCGCGCTTTCAACGAGATCCTTCGCTTCCTTGAGGCCCAGACCGGTGATGGCCCGAACTTCCTTGATGACGTTGATCTTCTTTTCGCCGAAGGACGCCAGGACGACGTCAAATTCGGTTTGTTCTTCAGCAGCTTCACCACCAGCATCCGCCGCAACCGCGACAGCTACCGGCGCCGCCGCCGAAACGCCCCATTTTTCTTCGAGCATTTTCGAAAGGTCAGCTGCTTCAATCACGGTTAGCGCCGAAAGGTCTTCGGCGAGTTGTTCCAAATTAGCCATTGTATATCTCCTTGGCTTGAAAGTCTCGGTTTGTCACAAAATTAGCCACGCCATTGGCGTCACCACATCAATCCTTCGTAGCATAGGCCCCAAACACCCGGGCCAGTTGACCACCAGGCGCCTGTAGAACTCCAACAATCTTGCTCGCGGGCGCTTGTAAAAGCCCAACAAATTTGCCGCGCAATTCATCCAACGAGGGAAGTTTCGCCAACGCATTAACAGCATCTACATCAAGGGCTTTGTCGCCAAGCGCGCCGCCCAAGATCGTCAATTTATCATTGCCTTTGGCAAAGTCCACAGCCACACGCGCGGCCGCGACCGGATCCTCCGACACCGCGATCGCCGTCGGACCGGTGAACATGTTGCTCAACGGTTCGAACTGGGTGCCCTTCAATGCGATTTTGGCCAACCGGTTTTTCGTTACTTTAAAACCAGCGCCCGCCTCGCGCATCTGATGTCGAAGCGCCGTTGTTTCCTCTACGGACAAACCGTTTTGGTGAGTCACGACCAATAAAGTCGTGTCCGCCAAGGTCTGTTGCAGTTCGGCTACTAGGTCTTCTTTGCGTGATCGGTCCACGTATTAGTCTCCGATCCTTAAATTGCGCCGCCCCTTTGAAACAAAGGAGCGACTGGTTACAGGATGAACGTGGCAAACCCGCCCCGTTCGATTTTCCTGTCCGAGAGGTTCAAACCATCCACAGCAACCGCCGTGAAAAGCATTTTCCTCCTGTCTCATGCAGGCCAGTCGCCTAATTAAGCCGCCCCTACTCATCGCCTTTCGGCATAACGTCTGAGAACGGCGCCCACAATCTCGGACAAGGTGACAAGACGCCGCTTTCAACGCCCCGCCTTTCATCCAAACGTCGCCTCATTCGGCACCGTCCGGCGAAATCTTCAAATTCGTATTTAAGCGCCCGTGTTAACGCTGGAGACATCAATTTTGACGCTCGGCCCCATGGTCGATGAAACCGACAAACGCTTGATAAACGTGCCTTTCGTTCCGCTGGGCCTCGCCCTGGAAATCGCATTTACAAAGGCGCGCACATTATCCGCCAATTGCGCTTCATCAAAGCTGGCCTTGCCAACGCCGGCGTGTATCACGCCGGCCTTTTCAGCGCGGAATTGCACTTCGCCACCCTTGGCACCTTTAACCGCCGTCGCCACGTCCGGCGTCACGGTGCCCAATTTCGGATTAGGCATCAAGCCACGTGGGCCCAGGATTTTTCCCAGACGCCCAACAATCGCCATCATATCCGGAGTTGCGACACAGCGGTCGAAATCCATTTCGCCAGCTTGCACGCGTTCGGCCAAATCTTCCGCGCCCACGATATCCGCGCCCGCCGCCTTGGCTTCGTCGGCCTTATCGCCCTTCGCGAAAACCGCGACGCGCACGGACTTTCCGGTGCCATGGGGCAATTGAACGACGCCGCGAACCTGTTGATCCGAATGTCGGGGGTCAATGCCCAAGTTCATAGCGACTTCGATGGTTTCATCAAATTTAGCATTCGCATTCAACTTGAGCGACTTGACCGCATCTTCCAACGGATAGTCCTTCAAGGGATCTATGGAGTCCCGTGAGGTTTTAAGTCTTTTTCCCATTTTAGCCATGATGTCTACTCCGCCACTTCCAAGCCCATTGAACGCGCTGAACCCGCAATAATCTTCATCGCGGCGTCGATATCATTCGCATTCAAATCCACCATCTTCGCTTCCGCGACTTCACGCAGTTGCGCCTGTGTCACCTTGCCCGCAACAATGCGGCCCGGTTCGCCCGACCCCTTTGTGATTCCAACGGCCTTACGCAGGAAATACGACGCCGGGGGCGTTTTGGTGACAAAGGAAAAGGACCGGTCTCCATAGGCCGTAATAACGACAGGAATCGGTGTTCCTTGCTCCATATTTTGGGTGAACGCGTTGAACGCCTTGCAGAATTCCATAATATTCAAGCCAGCCTGGCCGAGCGCCGGGCCGACCGGCGGCGAAGGATTCGCCTGCCCCGCGGGGATTTCGAGCTTAATATAGCCCGCTATTTTCTTCGCCATGTTTCGCCTTCCTTAAGTGGCCGCGCGGTACGGTGCTGACCCACCTCCCGCACGAAAATTCTTAACAACAGTCTTTACAGTTTTTCGACCTGGGAATATTCCAAATCGACGGGAGTAGCTCGGCCGAAGATCGACACTGAAACCTTAAGCCGCGCTTTTTCTTCATCCACATCCTCGACATAACCGTTAAACGATTGAAACGGTCCATCGCTAACGCGAACTTGTTCACCGACATCAAAGGTGACGGACGGTTTGGGCCGCTCCACGCCTTCCTTCACCTGATGAAGAATCCGTTGCGCCTCGGCGTCACTAATAGGCGTCGGCTTGCCTTTGCCGCCAAGAAAATCGGTAACCTTGGCCGTATTTTTGACCAAATGCCAACTTTCATCAGTCATTTCCATGTGAACTAGAATATAGCCAGGAAAAAATTTACGTTCGGCGCTGACACGGCTGCCCCGGCGCAATTCGACGACCTCCTCCATTGGCACCAGCACTTCTTCAATGCGGTCCGTCATTTCCTTCTGTTCTGCCTGTTCGGAAATCGACTGAGCGACTTTCCGTTCAAAGCCGGAGTAGACATGCACCACGTACCATCGTTTCGCCATGGCTAGCCTCCAATTCCCAACACGAGTTTCACGAGCTTGGAAATAACCTGATCAACGAGAAGGAAAAACACAGCCGCAAGCGCAACCATGATGAACACCATCGTGGTCGTAATCCCGGTTTCCTTACGTGTCGGCCATGTAACTTTTTCGACTTCTTGCCGAACCTGCCGCATGAACACCACTGGGTTAGTCTTCGCCATCGTACTCCACTCACTTAACCGTTATCTTCACACGATCAATTTTGGGTCTAACCGCTGGCAGGGGCACTAGGGTTCGAACCCAGGACCTTCGGTTTTGGAGACCGACGCTCTACCAACTGAGCTATACCCCTAAACTACGCCAGGTCGTTACTCGATAACGCTGGCGACGACGCCGGCGCCGACGGTGCGACCACCCTCACGAATTGCGAAACGCAGGCCTTCGTCCATCGCAATCGGTGCGATCAAGTCAACCTGCATCGAAATGTTGTCCCCGGGCATCACCATCTCCGTGCCATCCGGCAACACAACCGAACCCGTGATATCCGTCGTACGAAAATAAAACTGCGGACGGTAATTCGAGAAAAACGGCGTGTGACGGCCGCCCTCGTCCTTCGTCAGAATATAGCACTCACACATGAACTTCGTATGCGGCGTGATCGATCCCGGCGCCGCGAGAACCTGGCCCCGCTCAACATCTTCACGGCCCGTGCCACGTAGCAGCGCCCCGATGTTGTCGCCGGCTTCGCCCGAATCCAACAACTTGCGGAACATTTCAACGCCCGTGCACGTCGTCTTCGTCGTGTCGCGGATGCCCACGATCTCAATCTCGTCGCCAACCTTCACAACCCCGCGCTCGACCCGACCTGTCACAACCGTGCCACGTCCCGAAATCGAAAACACATCTTCAATCGGCATCAGGAATGGCATGTCTATCGCGCGTTCCGGCTGCGGGATGTATTCATCCACCGCCTCCATCAGCTTCTTGATCGACTCAACGCCCGTTTCCGCGTCGCCGTCTTCCAACGCGCCCAGCGCCGTCCCCATCACAATGGGAATGTCGTCGCCCGGAAAATCATAGCTCGACAGCAATTCGCGGACTTCCATCTCGACGAGCTCAAGAAGCTCCTCGTCATCCACCTGATCAACCTTATTCAGATATACCACGAGCGACGGAACGCCAACCTGGCGCGCCAAAAGGATATGTTCACGCGTTTGCGGCATCGGGCCGTCCGCCGCCGACACAACCAGGATCGCCCCATCCATCTGCGCCGCGCCTGTGATCATGTTCTTCACATAATCCGCGTGACCCGGGCAATCCACATGCGCGTAATGACGGTTCGTCGTCTCGTATTCAACATGGGCCGTATTAATCGTGATCCCACGCTCCCGTTCTTCGGGAGCCTTGTCGATCGACGAATAATCCTGAAACTCAGCTCCGCCCTCTGCCGCCAAAACCTTCGTGATCGCCGCCGTCAATGTCGTCTTGCCATGATCAACGTGGCCGATCGTGCCAATGTTGCAGTGCGGCTTATTCCGCTCAAACTTTTGCTTCGCCATCGCTTTATCTTTCCTGAACCTTACTGTGTTCCAAAACCATTCATCTTCAAACGCCAAACAACTGCCGCCGTCCGGCAGATTCGCAACCGGCGATTTGCGCCGGACAACACTGGAGCGGGTGATGGGAATCGAACCCACACAACCAGCTTGGAAGGCTGGGGCTCTACCTTTGAGCTACACCCGCCGAATTAATTCAGATCAACGGTTTAGACTTAGCCGCCTTCATATTTCTTCACGTTGCCCGCCACAACAAAACACGTGGTGGAGGGGGTTGGATTCGAACCAACGTAGACATAGTCAACGGGTTTACAGCCCGTCCCTTTTAACCACTCAGGCACCCCTCCGAAACGCCAGCTTCTACTTCGCTAGTCTGGTCGCGCGGAGTGCGCACTATCTCGATTTGTCTCGGCTTGTCAACTTTAAATCGACACAACAAAACACATCCATCCGCGCCCCACCTTCGAGGCCGCGTCCAGACGGCGCTTGCACTTTGATTCGAGGCTGAATATTAACAAGAATGACCCAAAAAATCAAGCCTGATCGCAAGCCCCCCAAGAAACGTTCTCGACCCAATAATGGGCAACCTCATGCGCCTGTAACCGCAACCGTCAGTCGTAGCGACGCCGAGATGTGGCTGTATGGCCGCCATCCGGTTTTCGCCGCCATGAAAAATTCGCGACGCCGAATTCGCCGCATATTGGCGACCACCGCAGCCGCAAAGAATATGCCTACCTCAAATCATACAGTCGAAAGCGTCACCCGCCGGGAATTGGACGATTTTTTGCCCGACGGCGCCGTGCATCAGGGAATCGCGACGCTCGCAGATCCCCTGCCCACTATCGGGTTGGATGATATTTGCCGAAACGCTGCGCCGGACGCCACCGTCGTCGTGTTAGACCAGGTCAGTGATCCGCATAATGTCGGCGCGGTGCTGCGTAGCGCCGCAGTGTTTGGCGCTGCCGCCGTCATCACGCCGGCACGCGGTGCGCCCCCCATCACCGGCGTCCTTGCCAAAGCCGCAAGCGGCGCCTTGGAACGAGTTCCCCTCATCGGCGTCAGTAATCTTGCCCGCACGCTGGCGGATTTAAAACAAGAAAACTTTTGGTGCATCGGCCTTGATGGTGAAGCGCGCGACAGCCTTAGCGCAGCGCCATTTGATGGTCGGATCGCCCTGGTGTTGGGCGCGGAAGGCGAAGGCCTGCGCCGCCTGACGCGGGTAAACTGCGATCTCCTCGCCACCATTCCCGCCGCCGGGTCGTTCGCAACTCTGAACGTGTCCAACGCCGCCGCCGTCGCACTCTATGAAATTTTTCGCCGCCGAACACGATAATGCTTTAATTCTAGAATACCTTCAGCGAATAAAAATTTCGGTCCATTCTTATAAATACATTAGTGCGAAATTTAACAGCGAGGCAGATCTACATACGATTTATCCACTTGCCCACAATATGGGCACGAGCGTCAGTATTCTAAGAACATTTTATGGTCAAAATAGAATGCCAGGTCAGGCCGCAGAACTTACTAAGTTAGGCAATTTTAATAGTACCGCTAAGCCTATTCTGCAGAGATTAGATAATTTACAGCTGGTTCATTTCTGTTACAAAGCAAGTAATATTCCATTTATATTTAATATGCGCATTTTATAACATTGTTATCTTCATTAGTTTGCCTTGATTACAAAAGCCCTTACATATAGATAACTTTTCCAGTGCCGCGCTAGCTCAGTGGTAGAGCAATGGTTTTGTAAACCATAGGTCCGCAGTTCGATCCTGTGGCGCGGCACCATTTTCTTATTCCACTACCTTCTTCATCGCATCGACGCTTATTCCTACGTACCGCTGGGTCATCTGTAACGATGAATGCCGAACACTTGGCTGCAGCGCCGCCTACCCCTACAGCATTCCTACAAGCATCAATCACGTCGCTTGTAGTCAGATGCCATACAGCGTTTTACCCGCTCATTAGGCTTCTCAAAATGCTCCGCCACAAGCAGCCGCTATATTCAGCCACATATGAGCAGTAATATTGATCTTTATCGCTTTTAGTCGAGTGCTGGTAGCGGCTGGTCGACCAATTGGGCAAACGTTTTGAGTACGCTCAGTGTCAGCCCCCAAATCACGTGGTCCTCAAATTGAATGCCGGGGAAGGTAGTGGGAATGCCACTTTGGGGATAATCCAGGGTCGTAGTGTTTTTAGAAGTAAACATATGACTGAGCGGAACCCAGAAGACGCTTGCTACCTCTTTTAGATCACGTGCAGTAGCGACTTGTTGGGGCGGCTCCCCATTCTGAAGGGGTCGAACGTAGTAGATGAAAGGAGACAACGTCATATTGGCTCGAATTGCATGGGTGGGTAGAGCTCCGATGCGCTGAACCGGCTTGAGCTTTAGCCCGATCTCTTCGTAGGTCTCACGCTCGGCCACTGCCGATGCGGATACATCCGTTGCTCCTGCCCTTCCCCCAGGAAGTGCAACTTGGCCAGACCAAGGGTCCCCCATTTGCTCTGTCCGCCGAATAAAACATGCTTCGAGCTCGTGATGGCCGTAAGCGAGTACCAACGCAACCGCGCAATGCCTATGGTCCGGAGTAAATTGAGCAGGTGCGCACTTCGTTCGACCCACTGCCAAAATTATCCGTTCAATCGTTAACATAACAGACTCCGTTAAGGTTCACTAGTTCTAGGTAGATAGAAACTGAACCTAAAAACATCCACGGGCAACAATGCCCTAGCATCAATAACCTATGGGTATGAGAAACGATTTAATCTGAAACATTTTGTCAACACGCCTGGACATGCTACGGGCTTCAGCTATGGGCTTCAGCTTCAGCATCATCGTCATAGGGACCCACACGAA
>JAPKDL010000187.1 GCA_028822585.1 Alphaproteobacteria bacterium
GGCACCAATAAACATTTACCCATCACTTTTCGTCAATGGTGCTATTTGCCATTCGGCAGATACGGGGAGGCTGAATGTGCCATACTGCGCTGACCTTGCGCTACTCCCAGGGTACTGCTTACATCTAGTTTTAGGTTGCGAGATTGGGGGTGGGCGATCATGGCGTTGGCAATTCGGAAACTGACAAATAATTTGGGTGCGGAAATCGACGGTATCGACCTGACGGGGCCTCTCGATAACGCAATCGTGGCAGAACTTCGCTCTGCGCTTGACGATTATTCAGTGCTGGTGTTTCGGGAACAGGATTTTAAAAATCAAACTCAGATCGCGTTCAGCACACAATTCGGACCCCTGGAAAACATGCTGTACAAACGCGAAGGCGATGGCAACCAGCCGATTTCGAACATCACAAATGTCGATCGTCACACGGACGAAATTTACCCTACGGGCCACTCGCGCTTGACTGCAAACACTGGCAACGAATTATGGCACACCGACAGTTCCTTCAAGCCGGTTCCAGCGCTTTGTTCGATGCTGTCGGGTCGCGAAGTTCCGCCGATTGGCGCTGATACGCAGTTTGCGACATGTCGTGCGGCTTACGAGGCGTTGCTGGAAGCGGAGCAGTTAGAACTCGAAGGGCTCGTGGCTGAACATAATTATGCCTGGTCGCGTAGTCAGGTGCCGGGCTATGTGCCGCCCGCCGAGACTTTGGCCCAGGTGCCGCCTGTACGACACGCCTTAGTACGAACGAATCCGGGAAACGGGCGGAAGAATTTTTATACCGGGGCGCATGCCTCGCACATAATTGGTTGGCCGGTAGAAAAGGGCAGAAAATTTTTAAAAGAACTGGTTGCCCGGGCGGCACAACCGGAGTTCGTATATACGCATAAATGGCGGCAGTACGATTTTGTTATATGGGATAATCGGTGTGTCTTGCATCGCGCGACGGCCTATGAAAGCGAAAAATACCGACGTGTGATGCGCCGAACCACAGTCGCTGGGACTGGGCCAACCATAGACGAATCTGTTACGCTAAGTGGCGTTGCCTAAGATTAGAGAAAAATGCCTTTTCATGGGCGTTATTTGGGGGAACTGGCTCAAAGCCGCGACGCGGGTTTCGTAACATTTCTTTATGAAAAACACATTCCGATATTTCAAGACATCGCCCGAGATTATACGTTTGTCGGTTATGCTGTATGTTCGGCTTTCGCTTGCCAAGTCTGCTGGAGCAAGGCTTTTAGGTGTTGGCGCAGACCGCACCTGAGGCGACCAATATGTCGTGGGGAGACAGTGAAATCCGTATACGCGGCATGCTGGAGACAAGCGCAAAATTCAATGTGAACGTTTATGCAGGGACACATTGTATCTGGGACTGGGGATGGTCGGCCAGGAAGAAGAGCGCACGACTGGAGTTATGGTGTGGTGTACGACTGTGCACAATCAACGTGATGAACTCTGCCTGGAAGGCGAGCTAGGGATGCTGATCGCGAAATGAAACCGCGCGGGACCCAGCGCATGAGACCGTCCTCACTCTCCGGCTTAAACGGAAACGCCTTATTAATTGGACAATTCCTAACAACGGCGAAGCACCGCACCTTACCATCGAATGTAACCGAGGCTGCGAAACGATGTCTGGTCGACTGGACGGGTGTTGCAATCGCGGGCGCCAGGGAGCCGGTGGCGCAAGCGACGGCGCGTTACGGCGGATTTGACAATGGACCACCACCTCTTTTCGGCAAGGCAGATCCGCAGACGGCGGCGCTGGTCTGGGGAGCGGCGGGTCATGCGCTTGATTTCGACGACACCCATATCCCAACCGATTCCCATTTGAGTGCTACCGCTTGGCCCACCATTATTGCCCTCGCCAGTGATGTTGCCGACGGAACTCTTTTGCTCCGCGCGTTCGCTTCGGGATACGAGGTCGCCGCGAAACTCTCGGGACGGAGATTAGGGTTTTCCCTGCAATTTCGCATGTTCCATCCGACCAGCGTAATTGGCCGAATGGCGGCTGCTTCCGCCGCCGCGGTACTTCTTGAATTGAATGCGGAACAATGCGCGCACGCGCTTGCGATGTCCCTGACCCAGGCCTCCGGCCTGCGGAGCTCTATGGGAGGAATGGGAAAGCCCTTACAGGTCGGACGCGTGGCGATGGATGGAGTGATCTGCGCCCAGCTCGCAAGGGCTGGCGCGGAATCCACGCTCTCCCTGATGAATCCGCAGGGCGGTTTCGACCTCGCCTTCGTTCAAGACGGTTCAGCGCAACTCGCCCGGTTGCACGAATCCTCTCTGGGGATCGACTGGGCTGTCCTGCGGACCTCCTACAAGCCATATGCCTGTCTGCACGGCATACATCCCTCTATTGATGCCGCAAGACACGTCGCGGCGCAAATGGCATCTGTTGGCGTAACGGCGTTAGACATTAAAAAAATTTGGATCTATGTAGCGCCAGGGGTCAAGAAGGTCGCCCAATTCACTCAACCGGAAACACCGCTTCAGGCCAAATTCAGCGTAGTTTATTGTGTCGCACTTGGGCTTTGCGGCCGTGCCGTAGGCGTCGACGATTTCCTGCCTGATGTTCTGGCTGACCCGCTTATGAGTAAACTTGGCACATTGTCGGAGGTTTGCCCGGAAGAAGGACGCAAGATGCTTGATTCCGCCGTCACCATTGAACTGGTGAACGGCGAGCAGCTGCGCGGAGAGACCCGGATGTCTAAGGGACATCCGGGGAACCCAATGAACCGTGAGGAAATCGATAATAAATTTTTGGACTTGACGATGCCAACGCTGGGGCCAAACGCATCATCCACGCTAAATGGTCTTTGGAACATTGATGCGCCAGATGGAGTTAAAAGACTCCAGAATTTGTTTCGAAATTGTATTTGATGGATTAGATCATGCTCGAAATTAACGTGGTGGCGGTTTCGCTGGAGAGCGTCATTAAAGGCGCTATTCGTATGGGACTGTTGATCACCGCCATTACCATCCCGAACTCCGGGTTAAACCTGTACGAAGCCAAACCATGGGGCCAGAGTCAGGGGGAAATCTGGCTTGAGGCGGGGAGGCGGTTTTTGTAACGTTTCCTGCGGCCTGTCGGGACTGGCAAAGGCATTCTTCTATGCAGGCAGTCGCGCTCTTCTGGTCTCACAGTGGCCTGTGGAATCAGACGCGGCGGTGGCGCTGACGACCCGCATGCTGGCGTTATCCGGGAAGGATGTTATTCGTGCCGAGGCACATCGGATGGCCATGATGGCTATGATTGATACGGGCCCCACTCACAACTCACACCCCGCATTCTGGGCACCCTTCGTTGTTGTTGGTGAAGGAGGGGAGTAAACCCCTTAGGTAACTTTAGTTTACCAGGCAACCCAGTCGGGTCCCTCTAGCCCAAATCCAGATTACGCTCTGATACGATGACCGTTGGGGGCGCCTCAAAGCGCCACGCCATCTCTAGAAGGCACTCCAATGATTTTCATCAGCATTAATGGATTCTACGCCACAAGGTAGGCATGAATTGTTGGGTCGACAACTTAGAGACCGATGAATCCTCGAATAGCCTCAATGAATGCCTCCGGTTGGTCCACCATAACAACGTGGCCGGCGTTACTAACGTCTACGGACGAAACTTTGTTCCCCAGACGCTTCATCCTTTCAATTGTCTCGTCGCTCACAAGGTTACTTTCAGCACCTCTGATTTCGAGTATGGGACACTGTATTGACCTTATCGCAGACCAATATCGCTCGATAAGCGCAGCACTAGTCATGTCTGGAAGGGGGTTATCAAAGCCCAACAAGTCGGCCTTCCAAATCCAAGTGCCATCACCCGTCGATTTCAATCGTGCTTCGGCCTCCTCTCGCAGCCGGGCATCGTTAGCCCATGGATTACCGGACCTGAGCCATTCATACCCTTCCTCAAGGGTCTGAAAGTTTATCGGAACAGGAGGTGGCGCTGGAGCGTTCAAACGCTCAGGAGAAGCCTCCGGAGCGATATCAACCATTACGACCCTCCGAACGCGGTGTTGATTCGCCGCCGTATAAAGGATCGAGTGCCAACCGCCCATCGAGCACCCAACGAGCGTCATCTCCCCGAAATTCGTCAAATTGACAAAGCTAGACAGGTCTTCGACAAATCGGTCGCGCGCGTATCCATCGTTCGACCACTGACTATTCCCGTGGCCGCGTTGGTCGAGGGCAAATACGTGGTAATTATCCGAGGCAAACTCGCCGAACTCTCGCCAAGATGCGGCGGAATTCGTGTGACTATGAAGACAAATCAATACTGGCGCCCCTGGCTTCCCCCATTCGTAATACGAGAGGGCCTGGCCGTTTATCTCCGCAGTTTGTGTAACCGGCATACTGGACATGCAACAATCCTCCATTCCGATAAGGACAATTAAGAGCTGTTTAGGCAGAATTCAGGAGTAACACATAAGCCATTGCAAAGCACGATTCCAACATCAACTGGGCCAGGTATAGGTGCCAAAGTAGTTATCGTAATACCGGTTCTGGTCCGAGGGACACGGCG
>JAPKDL010000052.1 GCA_028822585.1 Alphaproteobacteria bacterium
CCACGGAAACACGGTGCCGGGTAACGCCCGGCGGGGGCGACCCCAGGGAAAGTGCAACAGAAAGTAAACCGCCGACGCACGCTTGTCGTCCGTCGGTAAGGGTGAAAGGGTGCGGTAAGAGCGCACCGCGGTTCCGGCGACGGAACTGGCATTGTAAACCCCACCGGGAGCAAGACCGTATAGGGACGATAGGTTGGCGCTTCGGCGTACAGCCAAGCAGGTTTTCGCGCTTCGTCCGGGTAGGTCGCGGGAGGCGTCCGGCGACGGGCGTCCCAGATGAATGGTCATCCATCGCATCCACCGTTCGCGGCGGGGGCGGGGACAGAACCCGGCTTACAGACCGTCTGGCATTTTTTTCATGTTGTTTATGCTGTGACGCACGGTCGAGGAAATCTATTCAGCCGCGCTGCGTGCGCTATAGCGTTTTGGATTGGCGGGGTAAACACCGAGGATGCGGACTTCGCGGCTGAAAAAGCCCAGTTCTTCCAGCGCGAGCCGGACCGAAGCGTGTTCCGGGTGTCCTTCGATATCGGCGTAGAACTGGGTTGCGGTGAATTCACCGCGCACCATGTAGGATTCCAGTTTGGTCATGTTGACGCCATTGGTGGCGAATCCGCCCATCGCCTTGTACAGCGCAGCGGGCACATTGCGGACCTGAAAGACGAACGAGGTCATGACGGGTCCGTTGTCAGGTTCAGGGTCAAACGGTTCGCGCGTCATGATGATGAACCGGGTGGTGTTGTGGGCTTCGTCCTCCATGCTGCGTTTAAGAATTTCCAATCCATAAATGTTGGCGGCTAATTCAGATGCGATCGCGGCGACCCCGGTCAAACCATGTTCCGAAATTTCCTTCGCAGCGCCCGCCGTGTCGGCATGCGTGATGGGTTCCAGGCCCAGCGCGCGGATCGAGTTGCGGCACTGAGATAGGGCCTGATGATGACTGCGGACTATCTTCAAGGTTTCCAGTGTTTCGCCAGATGGCGCCAGTAAGTGATGGTTCACGGGCTGAAAATGTTCCGCGATGATGTGGAGTCCGGATTCCGGTAGGAGATGGTGAATATCGGCGACGCGGCCCGCGACGGAATTTTCGATGGGGATCATGGCGAGATCCGCATTTCCGTCCCGAACCGATGCGAACACATCTTCGAAGGACGGGCAGGGCAGCGTTTCCATGTCCGGGTGCACGGCGCGGCACGACATGTCGGAATAGGCGCCGGGCTGGCCCTGAAAGGCGATTTTGTTGGTGGGTTCGTTGGATGGGGTCATGTCGGCACTTCTGTTGAATTTTTGTTGTACGGGGCGAGCATAGCGCGCGCTCGGTCCAAGTCGGCGAGAGTATCGACACCGAGTGGAACTGTGTCAACGAGGGCGACGTCGATCCGCATGCCGGCTTCGAGTGCACGAAGTTGTTCTAGTTTTTCGCGTTGTTCCAGGGGGCTGGGGGAAATTGCCACGAACCGCTCCAACGCGGCGCGACGATATGCGTAAAGCCCAATATGATGGTAGAGAGGCCCGTCGCCGGTGGGTGCAGTCGCCCGTGTGAAGTACAGCGCGCGCGCGATGGCTGGCGATGCGCCATTTTCTGAGAATCCCGCGACCACCTTCACTACATTTGGATTGGTTTGTTCCTCAGGATTAGTTATTTCGGCGGCGATGGTGGCGATATCGACATCGGGGTTCGCCAAAGGCGTAAAGGCGGCGCGAATGACAGCCGCCTCCACCGTTGGTAAATCGCCTTGCACATTGACGATGGCGTCGTGGTCGCAGGCGGGGTCAAGGGTCGAGAGGGCTTCGTAAATCCTGTCCGATCCGGAGGGGTGATCCGATCGGGTTAGCACGGCGTCGCCGCCTGCTGCTGTAATGGCATCGATGATTGCCGTTTCCGCCGCCGCGACGACGACCCGGCCAATTTTTGCTTCCATCGCGCGCCGCCACACATGAACGATCATGGGAGCGCCATGAATGTCCGCCAGAGGCTTGTTTGGCAGGCGTGTCGAGGCCATGCGAGCCGGAATAAGGACGATGGGGTTGGCCGGTAAGGTCATTGCCGCTGATCCTATATATTCGGCGTAGAATTTTATCCAAGTCGTCGCCCAAATGTTCGGACGACGTTGTTACGCTTGGTTGATATACGCAAACATCGCGCGTAGTCTGTTGGTCAGTTACGAGATTTCAAGCGGCGCTGCAAGCGTTGCAGTTTTTTAAAATCATGGGGCGCCTGTTCTAAGGCGGACGAAACGGGGAAGAAGCATATGTTTGGAGATCCGCTGTTTTTTAACAAGATCGCTGGCGCTATTTTGGTCGCTTGTCTGTTGGTGATGGTGACGGGCTTTGCGGCGCATTTATTGTACCATCCCTCTGAATTGAAAGAACCCGCATTCGTCATTAGCACAGAAACTGCCGCAGCAGCGCCGGTGGCCGCTGCCGCGCCCATAGGGCCGGAACCGGTCTTGGCAATGCTGGCTGCTGCTGACGTTGCGACCGGCGCCAAGTTGGCGAAGAAAAAATGCGGTGCCTGTCATGGATTTGCTAAAGGTGGAAAGAAAAAAGTGGGCCCCAACCTTTGGAACGTCGTCGGTGGTCCAAAGGCGAAATCAGCTGGGTTCGCGTATTCGGCGGCTTTGAAGGAAATCGGTGGTAATTGGGCGTTTGCGGATTTGAACAAGTTCCTGTTCAAGCCAAAGGCCTTTGCGAAAGGCACGAAGATGAACTTTCGAGGGTTTAAGAAAGTTACGGACCGCGCCAGTATCATTCGGTTTCTGCATTCTAAAAGCGATTTACCCATTCCGTTGCCATAAACGCGGTTGGGTCGGTAACAAGAGGGTGGCGGCATTAGCCACCCTTTTTTATTTTCGGGAACAGGAAGACGTCGATGACTACCCAATGTGATCACGAATTTATTCGGGTGGCGGAACAATTGGCGGATGCGGCGCGGCCTATTGCGCGCCGGTATTTCCGCGCCGGTGTGCAAGTCGATCAGAAAGACGATAACACCATGGTGACTACTGCGGACCGGGAAATTGAAACCGTTATGCGGGGGATCATCGGCGCGGCGTTCCCTGACCATAAAATTTGTGGCGAAGAACAGGGCGGCGCTGTGCGGGGCGAGGGATATCAATGGGTGCTTGACCCCATTGACGGCACGTCTGCTTTTGTCATGGGCGCGCCAACATTTGGGACCCTGATTGCGTTAGCGCGGGACGGCGTCCCGATCCTTGGGGTCATTGATCAACCGATTTCAGGAGAACGTTGGGTTGGAGCATCGGGGCGCGGGGCGACGTTCAACGGCGCGCGCATTAACACCCGTGACAGCGCGGGATTGAAGGAGGCGTTGGTATTCACTACGTCGCCGGAGTATTTCGAAGAGCCACGGGATATTGATGCCTTTAACGATGTTGCGAAACAGGCGCGGTCCGTCCGTTATGGCGCGGATTGCTATGGCTTTGGGCTTGTGGCGATGGGCTGTGTTGATTTGGTGGTGGAAGCATCGCTGAAACCCTGGGATTACGCGGCGGTCATTCCTGTCGTCTGTGAAGCAGGGGGGATTGTCACCGATTGGTGTGGCGCGCCAATAACGTTGGAATCAGATGGCCATGTGTTGGCGGCGGGCGGCCCGACCTGTCATGCGGCGGCGCTATCAATTCTTGCTGCCGCCTAGTCATCTTCCTTCCTACGGTCCACACCGTAACGGACGCTGCCGAAGACCTGTTCGTTGGATTTGACGCTAACGTTAAGCACGAATTCCGCTGCTGGGGAAAGTTTTGACGCGAGGAAATACGCATCGTGACACATTTCAGCGTCAATTTTGCGGATTACCGTTTTCGTCTCACACGCGTCAAGATAGTGCGCAATCCAAGTAATGGGCGCTTTGTTTGTCATGTTAATCCGAGAGGTATTGTCTTTGTGTTCTTGGCAAATATACATGGTCTAGCGGATGAACGCTGGAAAACTCTGATATTTAGGGCCAAATTTTAGCCAATATTGTGAGGAAGATATCTATAGAGTTAAACATCTACCGGTGCCGGAAGGACGAAGGCGATGAATTTGTTTAAGGGGTTCGGCCTCGTATGGATCGTAGGAGCCGCAGTTTCGATGGCGGAACCGGTCGAAATCCATGCGCAATCGTCTACCCATGGGTCGGCCAAACATGGCCTCGCGATGCATGGTGATTTGAAATATGCGCCAGATTTCAATAATTTTGACTACTTCAACCCAGATGCACCTAAAGGGGGCGCTGTTCGATTGGCGGCGAATGGGGGCTTCGACACCTTTAACCCCTATATCGTGCGGGGGCGTTCGGCGGCCGGTATTGGACTTATCTATGAATCTCTAATGACGGGATCTGAAGACGAGGCCTTTTCCGCCTATGGCTTGTTGGCGGAAAAGGTTGAAACACCGCCCGGTCGGTCTTGGGTTAGCTTTACCTTGCGCAAGGACGCGCGGTGGCATGACGGTCAACCGGTAACCGTGGAAGACGTGATCTGGACCTTTGAAATGTTGAAGACGAAGGGCGCGCCCTTTTACCGGTTTTATTACGCGAATGTAGAAACGCCGCAAAAAATCGCTGAACGAACGATCAAATTCACGTTCACTGGTGGCGTTAATCGAGAATTGCCGTTGATCGTGGGACAAATGCCGGTGTTGCCTAAACATTATTGGGCGACTCGAGACTTCGAATCGACGACCTTGGAGCCGCCTTTGGGTAGTGGTCCCTATAAAATCAAAAGCTTCGAAGCGAACCGCCATGTGGTGTACGTGCGCGTTAAGGACTACTGGGGCGTGAACCACCCAACCCAAAAGGGAAAATCTAATTTCGATGAAATTAGGTACGATTATTACCGGGACTCGACTGTGGCGGTGGAAGCGTTCAAGGCGGGTGCCTTCGATTACAGAGCTGAAAATTCCTCCAAGGCCTGGGCGACGACATATGATACGCCTGCCGTCCGGGACGGAAATCTTGTGAAGCGCGCCTTTCCGCATCGGCGGCCGGCGGGCATGCAGGGCTTCGTCATGAACCAGCGGCGGGACATGTTCAAGGATCCCCGGGTGCGCGCGGCGCTTGCCTATGCGTTCGATTTCGAGTGGTCAAACAAGGCGTTGTTCTACGGCCAGTACACTCGCACCCGCAGTTATTTCGACAATTCTGAATTGGCGGCGAAAACTGTCCCTAGCGGAGATGTCTTAACACTTCTGGAGAAACACCGGAGCCAACTTCCGGATGACGTGTTCACCAAAGCCTACGCGCCGCCGAAAAATAATGGGTCTGGCAAAATGCGCAAGAATTTGCGCGTTGCGTTCAAGTTGTTGAAAAGTGCTGGTTGGGTGGTGGATACAAAGACCAAGAAATTAACCAACCTAAAAACCGGCGTAATTATGCGGTTTGAAGTTTTGTTGGTCAGTCCGCTGTTTGAACGTGTGGTACTTCCTTTCGCCAAAAACCTAAAACGGTTGGGCGTAGACGCACGGGCGCGCACCGTGGACACCGCGCAATATCAAGAACGTCTCAACAACTATGACTATGACATGATCGTGGGCAGCTGGGGGCAATCTTTGTCGCCGGGAAATGAGCAACGGAATTATTGGGGGTCGGCGGCGGCGGATCGTCCGGGCAGTCGAAATTATAGTGGTGTGACAAACCCGGTGATCGACGATCTCATCGAACAAATCGTCGCGGCACCGGATCGCGCCAGTCTTGTCGTGCGGGTTCAGGCGCTGGATACTGTGCTTCAATGGAGCCATCTGGTGATTCCACATTTCCACATCCCCTATGATCGTTTGGTGTATTGGAATCGGTTCGGCGTACCGGAAAAATCTCCAGACAATGGTGTGGCATTCATGTCGTGGTGGATTGATCCGGTAAAAGACGCGGCGTTGCCGGAACTCAAACGCGCGATGTCCAAGCATTAGGCGGCCCTAACATGACCGCATATATTATCCGTCGGATCTTGTTGGTCATTCCAACGCTGTTCGTCATCATGGTGATCAATTTCGCTATTGTGCAATTCGCGCCGGGCGGCCCGGTTGAACAGGTGTTAGCGGAATTACAGGGAACCGCGATCAGCGCCACTGCGCGGCTGGGCGGGCAAGCTGGGTCGGAAACCGCGGTGCGACCCGGTCAGGACGGCGGAGAAACCGGTGGGCGTTATCGTGGTGCGCAGGGGCTTGATCCCAAATTCATCAAGGAAATTGAAAAGCAATTCGGGTTCGACAAACCGGCGCATGAACGATTTTTGTTGATGATCGGGAATTACGTGACGTTTAATTTCGGCGAAAGTTATTTTCGTGATGAGAGCGTCGTCAATCTGGTGTTGGAAAAAATGCCGGTGTCGATTTCCCTGGGACTCTGGACGTCGTTGCTGGTCTATATGATTTCCATTCCGCTGGGCGTCGCCAAGGCGGTGCGCGATGGGTCGCGGTTCGATGTATGGAGCAGCAGCGTCGTGATCGTCGGCAACGCTGTGCCCGCATTTCTGTTTGCCATTTTGTTAATCGTCGTCTTTGCCGGGGGTCGGTATTTGGATTGGTTTCCATTACGTGGGTTAACGTCGGACAATTGGGTCGATCTATCCTGGCCCGCGCGCATCGTCGATTATTTTTGGCATCTTGCCCTCCCGTTGCTATCTCTGGTGATCGGGTCCTTCGCCACCTTGACCCTGTTGACCAAAAATTCCTTTCTTGAGGAAATTAACAAACAGTTCGTCGTCACGGCGCGCGCCAAGGGTTTGAGTGAAAACCGCGTGTTGTACGGGCATGTGTTCCGTAACGCGATGTTGATTGTGATCGCCGGGTTCCCCAGCGCATTCATCGGTATTTTGTTCACGGGTTCTTTGCTTATTGAGATCATATTCTCGCTGGATGGTCTTGGCCTGCTTGGATTCGAAGCGGTCATTAATCGCGATTATCCGGTAATGTTTGCGACGATGTATTTTTTCACGTTGATGGGACTGGTCCTGGGGATCGTGAACGACATCATGTATATGCTGATCGACCCCCGGATTAATTTTGAAAGTCAGGGGGCGTGATGCAGCCTTCTGATCATCGACTCCTGGGCGTCTCGATCAGACCGATTACGCATCGGCGTCTGTTAAAATTCCGCGCTAATCGACGCGGGCATTGGTCGTTATGGCTGTTCCTGGCGCTGTTTCTGGCATCGTTGGGTGCGGAAATGCTCGCCAATGACCGACCGCTTCTGATCCGTTATGACGACGCGTTCTTCACCCCCTTTATGACCGTCTACGCCGAGACCGAATTTGGTGGCGATTTCCCCACTGAAGCCGATTACACCGACCCGGAAGTGGTGGACTTGATCGAATCGAAAGGCTGGATCATCTGGCCGCTAATTCCTTACAAATATGACACCCACATTACCGATTTGGACCAACCGGCGCCGTCACCGCCCTCGGTTCGAAATTGGTTGGGGACCGACGACCAGGCCCGCGATGTCGTGGCACGGATGATCTATGGGTTCCGTATTTCCGTGCTGTTCGGGCTTACGCTCACCATCATCAGTTCCGCCGTGGGGATAACGATTGGCACCCTGCAAGGATTCTTCGGTGGTTTGGGCGATCTTTTGGGCCAGCGCTTGATCGAAATTTGGGGCGGTATGCCCGTGTTGTTCATGTTGATCATTCTGGCCAGTATCGTGGAGCCGAATTTCTCGTGGCTGTTGGGCCTGTTGTTGCTGTTCAGTTGGACGGCGCTTGTGGGATTGGTGCGTGCGGAAGTGCTGCGCGCGCGCAGTCTGGAATACGTAAAGGCGGCGCGCGCTTTGGGTGTATCCAACTGGGTTATCATGTTCCGTCATGTATTGCCAAACGCCATGGTCGCAACGCTTACCTTTCTACCGTTCATCACGTCGGGCGCCTTGATAACGTTAACCTCGCTGGATTTTCTGGGGTTTGGCTTGCCGCCGGGGTCACCGTCACTTGGTGAATTGTTGAAACAGGGGAAGGACAATCTACAGGCTCCCTGGCTTGGTATTACTGGATTCGTCATTATCAGCGTTATGTTGACGTTGCTGGTATTTGTAGGAGAAGCCGTGCGCGACGCATTCGATCCCAGAAAGGTGCGAGGCTGATGTTAAACAGCGACCCTCTTTTATCAATCCGTGATCTTTCGGTGACGTTCGATACGCCCGATGGCGCAGTGGAGGCGGTCAAGCATATCTCGCTGGATATTGCGCCTGGGGAAACTGTCGCATTGGTGGGCGAATCTGGGTCGGGCAAATCGGTGACGGCGTTATCGGTGCTGCAGCTTCTACCCTATCCGGTCGCACGACACCCGTCGGGGTCAATCTTGTTCAAGGAAACGGAGGTCGTTGGCGCGTCGGAAGCTGTGCTGCAAGGGGTGCGTGGAAACCGTGTGTCGATGATATTTCAGGAACCGATGACCTCACTCAACCCGCTGCACACCATCGAAAAGCAGATTGCGGAAACGCTTCTGTTGCATAAAGGGTTAAGCGCTGCCGCTGCTCGTGTTCGTGTGTTGGAATTGCTCGACCTGGTGGGCGTTCAAAACGCGCTACAGCGCCTCACCGCTTATCCTCATGAGTTGTCCGGTGGCCAGCGTCAACGGGTCATGATCGCCATGGCCTTGGCGAATGAACCAGATTTGTTGATCGCGGACGAACCGACAACGGCGCTAGACGTCACAATTCAGGCGCAAATCCTGAAGTTGTTGATGGAGTTACAGGTAAAGTTCGGCATGGCGATGCTGTTCATCACGCACGATCTGGGCATTGTGCGAAAAATTTCTAGCAAGGTTTGTGTTATGCAACATGGCGAAATCGTCGAGGCGGGCGCAACCGAGACGGTGTTCCAATCGCCAGCGCACGATTATACGCGTCGTCTTTTGGAAGCTGAACCGAAGGGCACGAAAAGCGTGCCGGACGCCCGTGCGCCGATTGTAATGCAGGGCGATAATGTGAGGGTCTGGTTTCCCATCAAGAAAGGACTTTTGCGCCGCACGGTCGATCACGTGAAAGCGGTTGATGGTGTTTCGGTTACCGTGCGCGAAGGCCAGACCGTGGGCGTCGTTGGAGAGTCTGGCTCCGGTAAAACGACGCTCGGCATGGCGTTGTTGCGACTGGAATCATCTCAAGGCGCGATCGAGTTTTCAGGACGATCCATAGTCGGTCTTGGGGCGGCTGATTTACAGGGGTTGCGTCGTGAAATGCAGGTGGTGTTTCAGGACCCGTTCGGGTCGCTATCGCCGCGCATGTCGATTGGCGAGATTGTGGGTGAGGGATTGAAAATTCACGAACCGGGTTTGACAGCGATGGCGCGCGACGACTTGGTAGTGGAAGCACTGGAGGAAGTCGATCTCGATCCCAACAGTCGGCTTCGTTATGCCCATGAATTTTCCGGTGGGCAACGCCAGCGCATCGCCATCGCGCGCGCCATCGTGCTAAAGCCAAAATTTATCGTTCTGGATGAACCCACATCCGCGTTGGATATGTCGGTTCAGGCGCAGATCGTCGACCTTCTGACCGGGCTGCAACGCCGCCACAAACTTGCCTATCTGTTTATCAGTCATGACCTCAAAGTCGTTCGCGCCTTGGCGGATTACGTATTGGTTATGCGCAACGGTAAAATTATTGAGGAAGGCCCGGCGGATCGGATTTTCGACGACCCCGCCACGCCCTACACCCATGCGCTGATGGCGGCGGCGTTTGATCTGGAATTCGACACGCACACGGTGTCGTCCGATGTCGTGACAACTTGAACGGGTGCATAACATGACGTTGATTTTTAAATCTGATTCAGACCACTGGCAGGATTGGCAGCAGTCCTTGAAAGACGCCATGCCCGATCTAGACTGCCGGAATTGGGACGACACGGGAGACGATGATGCGGTAGAATACGCCCTGGTCTGGAAGCCGCCATTGGGAGAATTGCGGCGGCGATTTCGGAATCTTAAAGTGATTTTCTCCCTTGGCGCCGGGGTTGATCATTTGTTGGTCGATCCAGACTTGCCGTCCGGCGTTCCCATCGTGCGTATGGTGGAGCCCGAATTGACGCGCGGCATGACGGAATACGTCGTCTTGCACGTGCTGCGTTACCACCGTCTGGTTCCGGCCTTGGAAGATCAGCAGAAACATCATGTCTGGAACGTTTTGCCAACCCCGACCGCACCAAAACGGCGGGTTGGAATTATGGGCTTGGGCGTCATCGGTCAGGACAGTTTTCGGGTCTTGTCCGCATTGGGCTTTGCGTTATCGGGGTGGTCTCGAACAGCTAAGTCGATCCCCGATGTAACCTGTTATCATGGGCGAGACGGGTTGTCCGCGTTTCTGGCGGAAACTGAAATATTGGTGTGCCTGTTGCCGTACACCGCCGAGACGGACAATATTTTAAATCGAGACGTGTTTAGTGGCTTGCCGCAGGGTGCCTATCTGATCAACGCGGGGCGGGGTGGGCTGCAAGATGAAGACGATATTCTGGTTGCTCTTGAGTCTGGGCAACTTGCGGGTGCGACGTTGGATGTGTTTCGGGAAGAACCGTTGCCTGTCGAACACGCGTTCTGGGATCACCCCAAGGTGACGATAACGCCACATAATGCCGGAACAGCGCAGCATTGGTCGGCAGCGAAGGAAGTCATCGCAAATATTCGAAGAATTCAAAAGGGGCAGGCGCCGCTGCATATTGCTGATTCAGCCGCCGGTTATTGATGGCAACGGGTAATATTCGTCCAGATGCTCCAGCGACATGGCTATTGAATCCCCAAAATCAGCTCAAAATACCGACCCTTTTACTGTCCGCTGAATGATGATCGAGCACTGGTCGGCGTCATCGGGTTTGCGACGAATAAAATCTAACGTGCAAAGCCCACCCAATGCACGGGTGATCAGGCCGGCTTGGAAACGTGCAATGTATTGGACAGAGCGCGCACGGTGTGTGGTTGTGGGTCCACATAAATATTAAGCAACACAGCCTATTTGGCGTGCGGATAAATCAGGCATGTCAAAAGGCGTAATCGCGTAACATACGAATCCAAAACGCAGTATGTTAATTATTTCTTTGTTTGTCTGGCTATTACTTCAAATGCAGCCCGGATCGCCATGGCTTCACCGCCTTCCGGTTTGCCAGGCTGTGCGCTACGATTCCAGGCCATAATGTCGAAATGAGCCCAGGGCGTGTCGTCTTCGACAAAGGATTCCAGAAACAACGCCGCCGTGATGGCACCGCCCTGGGGGACGCTGCCGACATTGTTCATGTCGGCGACTTTACTGTCCAGCAGCGACCGGTAAGGTTGAAACAACGGCATCCGCCAGACCGGGTCGTCTTCCTCCTCTCCACATTCTAGGAATGCGTTTGCTAGAGTGTCGTTGTTGGCGAACATAGCGGGCAGGCCTGTGCCCAGCGCCACGCGGGCGGCCCCCGTCAGGGTGGCAAAATCGAGGATCATTTCGGGTTTTTCCGATGCTGCCAGCGCCAGTGCGTCGGAGAGGACAATGCGGCCTTCGGCGTCGGTGTTGCCAACCTCAACCGTTATTCCCTTGCGAGTTTTGATGACGTCCAAGGGTCGGTAGGCATTGCCAGAAACACTGTTTTCAACGGCGGGGATAAGCACCCGCAGTCGCACGCGCAGCCCAGCCATCATAATCATGCGCGCCAGGCCCAAAACGTTCGCGGCGCCACCCATGTCCTTTTTCATCATCAACATGCCCGAGGCGCCTTTAAGGTCCAACCCGCCGGTGTCGAAACACACGCCCTTGCCGACCAACGTAATCTTTGGGTCGCTGGCGCAACCCCATTTGAAATCGATGAGGCGGGGTTCGCGGACCGAGGCGCGCCCGACTGCATGAATAGACGGAAAATTGTCTTTTAACAATTTGTCACCAACGGTGACCTTGAAGGTCGCCTTGAATTCCTTGGCCAGCGCGCGGGCGGAGTCGGCCAGTTCGGCAGGACCCATATCACTGGCGGGGGTGTTGATTAGGTCCCGGGTCAAGTTGATGGAGCTGACTGTACGGTCCACCGCGCCCTTATCCGCGCTCGACGGGATGACCAATTTGGCGGCGGGCTCCGCCACGTCTTTGTATCGACCGAATCGATAAGCGCCCAGGCCCCAGCCAATCGACAGACGTGTCGCTTCTTTGACGCTTGGTTTGCCTGCGATAGTGTAGCGCCCGGCGGGCAGCTTGTCGCCAATCGCGCCCCAGGACCAAATGTCGTCCGGTCCGGTTGTCCCCACCAAGACCATGCCAATGGCATTTTTAGTTGTTGGTTTGGCTAACAGCTGCGTCGGAATCGATAGAACTGCGCCGGGTTTGGCGTCAAATCCGGAATTAGTCACCCAAGCCGCCACTGACTTCTGTTGTTTTTTCGTCCATTTGTCGACCTCATTATGCGTCAGCGGCGTAATAGGGATGGTCTTGGCGTCGGTGCGGGCGGCGAAACAATCGGCCATGTGGATTCTCCTTGCGGAACGGTTAAGTTGCGCAATGATTACCGCCAATACAGGCCAATTCAAGGGAGAAAAGCTATGAACAATCTAAGCAACGATTTGGAACTGGTTATCGGCAACAAAAATTATTCGTCCTGGTCGTTGCGACCTTGGCTAGCGATGCGCGCCGCCGGTTTGAATTTTGCTGAATCCGTCATTCCTCTCGACCATGACGACACCAAGAGGCGCATTCTTGCGCGCTCCCCGGCGGGGCGAGTGCCGATCCTCCGAGATGGTGACGTGGTTGTATGGGAATCGCTGGCGATTTGTGAGTATATCGCCGAAGCCAATCCGGCGCTGTGGCCGGAAGATGCAACGGCGCGCGCCGCCGCCCGTGCGGTTGCTGCGGAAATGCATGCAGGCTTCATGGAATTGCGTAAGGCCATGCCGATGAACTGCCGCCGGACCCCGACGAAAATTCCCACGACGCTCGAAATAAACATGGATGTCGCCCGGGTGTTCGATATCTGGCGGGACAGCCGCGCCCGGTTTGGCGACGGCGGTGAATTCCTGTTCGGCGCATTCTCCATTGCCGACGCCATGTTCGCCCCGATTGTCAGCCGCTTACATGTGTATGATGTCGATATGGACGCCGTGTGCGACGTCTACCGCGACGCGGTGCTTCGCCACCCGGCGATGTGCGACTGGCTGGATGCTGCAGGGTCGGAGGCGTGGGTGATTGATCGGTTGGAGGTATAACCAAAATGTACACAATTGACGACTGTCCGGTTTCCGAGATTGGCCTTTTAGTGGACCTCGTTGAGACCTATGTAGATTTGTTGACATGGCCGGACGATCCCTTGGAAGTGAACGGGAGATGGCTCCAAATCGCACTGGATGCTGAACTTTTATCTGGCAGAATGGATGACTATCGTTGGGTGCTGCCCGGGAATGTGGCGGAAAATGAACAATCCGATTTTTTTAGCGCGGTGATTGCCTTGAACGTAGAGTCTCGCGTTCGATATCGATTGAAACGCCACATGCTGGGGACAGACCTTGTCTTGATGAAGGTTCTAAATGTTTAAAAGGGTGAAAAAATATGACAAAAACCGTTAAAATGTGGGGCCATCGTGGGTCAAGTTGTTGCCAGAAAGTGCTTTGGAGTGCGGCAGAGTTGGGTTTGACCATCGATTTGACGGCAACCGGTGGCGGATATGGCGGCTTGGGCGCGCCGGAATATATTGCGCGCAACCCGAACCGGGTCGTGCCGACCATTGATGACGATGGCTTCGTGATGTGGGAGTCCTCGGCCATCTTGCTCTACCTTGCGTCGGCCTATGGACGCGGGACATTGGAGCCTGAAGATGCCCGTGCGCGCGGCGACGCCTATCGTTGGACGGTTTGGCAGGACTCCACCATGCGCCCTAAATTGATGCCATTGCATCACTCCTGGATGATCGTAGATAACCCCATGCACCGACATCTCGACGAACTTGAAGAAAAGCGAAAGGGTATGTTTGCCACTTGGATGGTCGTGGAACGCCACCTCGAAGGGCGAGATTTTATTGCCGGGAATCAATTTTCATTCGGCGATATTCCCATGGGCGTTATGGCTTATTGGTGGTATCGGATGCCCATAGATCATTTCGATTTGCCTAATGTTGAGGCATGGTACGCCCGGCTGAACGACCGCATCGGGTTTCAAGAACAAGTGCTGCGATGAGGCGGCTTTACTTAAATTTCGCCGACGCCTGATACGTCGCGGGATCGGTCAATCCGGCGTCGTGGAAACCTTTCAACCGCAGCAGGCAGGCGTCGCAATGGCCGCAGGCCGCACCGGTCGCATCGGGATCATAACAGCTAGTGGTCATCGCATAGTCAACGCCAAGGTCTAGGCCTGACTGGATGATTTGCGCTTTGGTGTGATCGATGAGAGGGGTATGGATTTTCAAGGGCTGGGCGCCCTCAATTCCTGCTTTGGTTGCTAGATTGGCCATTACCTGGAAGGCGGAGACGTATTCCGGGCGGCAATCCGGGTAGCCGGAATAATCCAAGGCGTTAACGCCAATGAAGATGGCATTGGCGTTGCGAGTCTCGGCAAAGGCCAACGCGAAGGACAGAAAAATTGTGTTGCGTGCGGGTACATAGGTGACGGGAATTTCATTGCCGATTTCCGAAGCGTCGTCATGTTTTGGCACGGCGATGTCGCTGGTCAACGCCGAGCCACCAAAAGCGCGCAGGTCGATATTCGTCACCACATGATCGGTGATATGAAAATGGGTCGCGACCATACGTGCGGCATCAATTTCAATTTGATGACGCTGGCCGTAGGTCACGGTAAGTGCGCTTAAAACGAACCCCTGGTCGAGCGCGATGGCGCAACAGGTGGTCGAATCCAGACCGCCGCTTAACAGCACGACGGCGCGTGGTTTTTTACTCAACTTGGCGACTCCGTATCTTGCGTTTAAACGATATCAGCCGCACCCGCACCACATACTACCGCTGCAACCGTGGCGTCGCGGGGCAAGGATAGTTTGCCAGCGTGAATGGCGGCCAACGCCGCCGCGCCGGACAGCTCCGCGGCAATGCCCATTTCGAACCATAGCCAGTGAGTTGCGGCGCGCATGTCGTCATCGCTGACCAGCACGATGTCATCGACATATTTGGTGATGATGTCCAGGTTTATGTCCGCGCTGCGCCGGGGCGCTAGGGACGTGGCAGCGGTTGTGATTTCGTCCAACGTGACGAGCGCGCCCGCATCCTGGCTGGATTTCAAGGTCGGTGCGCCCGCAGGCTCGACGCCGATAATCTTGATGCCTGGCTTCATTGCTTTGGCCGCCATGGCGACGCCAGAAATGAGGCCGCCACCGCCAATGGCAACGAACAGAACATCAATGTTGGAGGACTGTTTCATCATTTCTCGCCCCACTGTGCCATTCCCGGCGATAACGGTGGGGTCGGCGAACGGGGCGATATAGGTCAATCCGTCGCGTTCCGCTCGGGCCAAGGCAGCGTCGTTGGCGTCGTCCCAAACGTCGCCGCCTATGATGACTTCCGCATCCCATTGGTGCAAATTGGCGATTTTATTCGCTGGGGCGGAGTCTGGCAGATAGACATAGGCTTTGGTGCCGGACGCTCGCGCCGCATAGGCGACAGCACTCCCGTGATTGCCGTTGGACGCGGTGATGACGCCGCGCGCCACCGCCGCATCGTCCAGGGATAGGACCGCATTATTGGCGCCGCGCGACTTGAACGAGCCGGTGACCTGCAGACATTCTAGTTTCAACAAGACGTCGCCATTATGAATTGGGTTCCGGACGAAGCGGGTGCGCAGACAGGGGGTGCGCCGCACGCGGTCTTTGATGCGGTCAGCGGCGGCTTCGATGTCGTCAAATGTTGGTGGCGTTACGCCCATCGCACGGAATCCTCGTTGTCTTCTGCAGTTATCAATGTGGTGGTGAACACATGCGTGGCCTCACACAAATCATAGCGGCGGCTGAGTTGGCGCCGGACTTCGGTTTCCGCCTTTCCTTGGGGAATTTTGGATCGCTCCCAAACCGCGAGATTGGGGCGCCGTGTCATCAGCAACGTGCGCCGCAAATTGCCATTGTCTTTAATAAAGCGCCACATGCCGATGATCTGCGAATCATAGGCGGATTCAAATCCGGGCCAGGCGGATTCACATAAATCTAGGAATTCCTGCCAGTTTTCTGGTGGTGTTTCAAACCACCGAAACGCATAGTTGCCCTGGCGGCGCGGCGGTTCGGCATTCTTGGGGCGCAGGGTTGGAGTCATAATCGACGAGTCGGATCCGATCACCGTGCCGACGTCGGTGAAGAGGCCATCGACCGCCGCCTTCGCGCTATCCAAATTCGGCCACACGGAAATGGCGTTCACTTCGTCGCGCGGGCGGCCAATTTGACTGCGCCAGGCACCGTATAGTGTGCCGCCGTGTAGCGCCAAGTTTGGAGATCCGGCCAAGGCGTCGGCTGTCGCTTGCCATTCTCGCGGTGCGACATCAATCCGATGGTGAATATAGGCTTCAGTCATATTGAAAATACCTTTCGAACTGCGTCGCCGCCATCGTTTAAGGCCTGCCGGGATTTTTTGACGGATCTGGTCATGTGCAGAAACCCATGGAGTACACCGGGATATGATTTCAATTCGTTGGCGATTCCCGCTTTGGTCAACGCAGCGGACAAAGCGGGGCTGTTGTCATGAAGGGGGTCCATTTCCGCAATGCCGAGGAAAGCGGGCGGCAGTTCGGTCAAATCCTGCTTCAACGGCGTGCGGCGATAATCCTCTGGATCTAAATCGGCAGGGATATAGGATTGTTGATAGAATTTTCGGCGCGGTTCGGACAAGCCAAATATTGGGTCTTTGTACTTTTGCGCCGAGTCGCATGCATTGCCGAGGCCGTAATTGCCGTAATACAGCAGCATAAATTTCAAGGCGTTGGCGCGGTTTTGTTTCTTTAAGGCCAACGCCGCGCTGACCGCGATCGCAGCGCCGGCAGAGTCGCCGCCCATGCCGACGCGGGCTGCGTCAATTCCCAACTCTTCTGCAGTCCCACGCGCCCAATCAAGCACGGCGACGGCTTCTTCAATTTGCGTGGGAAATTTGTGTTCTGGCGCCAAATGATAATCGACGGAGGCGAAGACAGCCCCGGATCGTTCTGCCAGCCAACGGCAGATGCGGTCATGGCTTTCGATACCGCCCAGGATATATCCGCCGCCATGTAAAAACAGGATTAGCGGTGCATTGGCGGTGTCTGTGGGATAATAAAATCGCACTGGGATCGGTCCGTGCGGCCCAGCCACCGTATGATTTGTGATTCTGTGAGGCTGGGGGCCCTCCTCATTCCAATAGGCGCGCCCCTTGAGGTATTGCGCACGCACGTCTTCGATGGATGCAGAGGTGGGATCAAGGGGCCCGCCGGGCGTAAGCTCGCGGCCTTTCAACATTGCGTCCGCCATTTGCGGGTCAATGCCAGGGATGGTGTGGGGGTCTTGCATCGTGGTCCTTCTCATTAGGGAGGAATTTACGCCGGTATGAGGTTGAGGGCGCGTTCCAAGGCCTTACGATGATGCGTCGGCGCGCCCAGATGATGGAATAGTGTTCGAGACATTTTAGTGTGCAGGGTTAATCCGTATTCACGGACGACGCCGATGCCAGCATGCACTTCATGGCCGAAATCACAGGCGCGCAGATAGCTGTCCGACGACACCACCTTGGCGGTATGGACACAGGGTGCGGCGTCCATGCCCGCATCAAGTTTCCATAAGGCTTCGTAGGTGGTCCATCGCGCGGAATCGAGGTAGTTGACGATGTGGATAATGTGATCCTGAACCCTTTGAAACCGGCCAATCGGTTGGCCAAATTGCTGGCGTTCGCGAGAATATTCCACTGACAGGTCAAAGATTGCGCCGCACGCGCCGGCCTTATAGGCGCACAAGATGGGGATGGCGGGTTGCGCCGCACGTTCGAAGGCGTCCCAACCGCCGTTCAAACGATCCGCACCGGAAACGGCGACATTGTCGAAGATGATCTCCGTGGTTCCGCTGATGAATCCATCTAGGGGGCGGATAGATATCCCGCTCGCTTTAGCGTCAATCCGAAACAGTGCGACTTCGCCATCCACTCGGGCTGCCACCAGCAAATCCGTTGCATTGGCGGCGTCTTGAACGAACAGTTTGACGCCCGATAAATTGTAATCTGAGCCTTTGGCCACCGCTATCATTTGGACGTGGCGTTCGGTCCAGCCGTATTGCGCTTCCGTGATCGCCGTGACGAAAACGCGCGTACCGGTCGCCAACTCGGGTAGCCAATCTTTCTTCTGAGACGCGGTTCCGGCTTCCAGGATGATCGAGGCGGACAGGACGCCGGACGCAAACATAGGGCCCGGTACCGGGCCGCGTCCCAGTTCTTCATACAGGACAGCAACGTCGGTGTAGGAATTACCGGTGCCGCCATATTCTTCGGGAATCATCATCCCCATCCAGCCAAGTTCGGCGATCTTGCGCCATAGGTCATCGGTCATGGGCGCGGGCAGAAGATCGAGATCGAGCAGTGTGTCTTTGTCGCAGTCGTTGCGGACAAAATCGCCCGTCATTTCCTTGATGAGCAGCTGTGTTTCGTTGAGTGATAAATCCATAATTTTTTCCCCTTATCGAATCTTACCGGCTTTTTCGACTTCGCGACGTCCGATGCCAATGCGCCGCGCCATGATCACGCGTTGAATATCCGTGGTTGCGCCGGGATGAAGAGCGGTGATGCCTTCACGTTGGAATAGTTCTAGGGCGTTTTTCAGCGGTGCCCATTTTTCATCCTTGATCAAGGCGTAAGGCCCGACGATATCGAACATTTTTTCTGATATATCCAATCCGGACAGTTTACGCCGCAGGCTGTATTGTGACCCTTCATAGGACCGGGGTTGGTCGGTATAGGCCATCCAGTAATTGCGCATCGCGAACAACCGGGTAACTTGCGATTCGATATACAGGTCGACGATTTTTTCGCGCGATTCTTGCGAATCGACAATCGCATGACCGTTGTGGCTTTCTTTACAAAATTCGATGAATTCATTGATGATGGCGCGATCGCCAAATCGACCCGCGCCGCCATGTTCGACTTCCAAATGGGTGGTGGCGACTTTCCAGCCGTTGTTTTCGCCTCCCACCAGATTTTCTGCTGGGACCCGGACGTCGTCGAAAAATACTGTGTTCTTGACGCCAGAACCAGTGCCGCCTTCGCCACCTGCGGTTAACAAATCTAACGGGGTAACGGTAATGCCAGGTAAATCCATGGGGATCATGAACCAGGACAGGTTTTCATGACGTTTCGCGTCGGGGTCGGTCACCACCACCGTCCAGGAAAAATCCGCACCGTGGCTGCTGCCGACGTATACTTTTTGGCCGTTCAGGACATAGTCGTCGCCATCACGCCGGGCGATGGTTTTGACGCCCGCCAGGTCCGAACCCGCCCCTGGTTCGGTCAAAAGTTGCCAGGTGCGGACCAGCCCTTTGCAGATTGGCGGTAGAAAACGGTCTTTGTGTTCTTCGCTGCCCCACACCAGGATGGTTGGCGCTGCCATCCGACCGCCAGCATCGTAATAGGGAGGAATTGAAAATCCGGCGCGTCCGATTTCTTCGTGAAGGATGACGACGTTTTCCACGGGCAATTCGCCACCACCATATTTCTTGGGCATGGTGGGATATAACCAACCCTGCGCGCCCAACCGTCGACCCAATTCCCGGCGCAGTTGGTATTGCTCCAGCGTCAGGTCGCCTGTATCGACGGTGTGTTCCATGCCATCGGGGATCTTCGTCTGCATCCATTCGCGAACCACTTCTCGAAAGGCGGCTTGTTCCTCATTGTCTTCGCTGGCGAAATCCATGGTGATCTTCCTTCATCGTGAGTTTTGTTAAGTGTAGGCGCCGGGAAGGGCGAGACAAGGTTTCAATCCAGCGCGTTGGGTACATCATCGATGGTAGGGCATTTGTGGTAATCTGAATCCGTAAAGGGCTTCGGAACGACGCCCTAGGGATTGATTACAAAGATCGTAGGCTTTGCGATTCCGAAACCTTAGTGTTTCGGCGGGAAGTCTTTATTTCGTTCGTCGAATGCACGAATAGGATTAGAGTTCGGGCCTGACAGAAGTGGAAATTTGATACTGCAGCGTTTCGCGAATCGCGCCAAGGCTTTGACGGGATTGTGGCTGATCACTGTAACGGTGTACCCGCTTTTAGTGGCGTCTTCTACGCTGTTATTTCAAGTGACCGCCTGGGATTGACTGGAAGGTCACCAATC
>JAPKDL010000053.1 GCA_028822585.1 Alphaproteobacteria bacterium
ATTTTTTCCGTGATTTGAAATGTGTTCCGCTATTTTGGCAAATTTGTGGTTAAATCCTATCGAAGTGGTTGGGAATTATTGGCCCCTGTAGCACTGTAACGTCGACAAGGGTGCAGTTGACGAAGCGTCGCGATGAACACGATAATGTATGATAAATTTAAATCTGGCCTAAAGCCGGGGAGGCGCATGCCATGACCGATTATTATGATGATCTAGAATGCCGCGACCCGGAAGAACGGGAGCGGGCGTTGATGGCAGCGCTACCAGGACAGGTCGGGCACGCTCAGGATCAGGCGTCTGGGCTCGCCAAAATCCTGACCGGCATTCCCGCGGCTGACATCACCTCCCGCGACGCGTTGGCGCGCTTGCCCGTGACCCGTAAATCCGATCTGATTGCGCTGCATGAAGCCTCACCGCCCTTTGGGGGATTGAACGCCACGCCAACCAGTGGATTGCGGCGTTTATTTTTATCGCCGGGTCCAATTGCGGATCTACAAGGGCGCGGCCCGGATTGGTTTCGCTTTGGCCGCGCTTTATACGCCGCAGGCGTGCGACCAGGCGAGGTTGTTCATAACTGTTTTTCCTATCACCTGACCCCTGCCGGCTTCATGATGGAGGATGCAGCCGCGGCGATTGGCTGCCCGGTGTTTCCCGGCGGTGTCGGCAATACGGACCGGCAAGTGCAGGCGATCCATCATTTTGGCGCATCGGTGTATGCGGGCACACCGGACTTTCTAATGGTCATCCTCGACAAGGCCGAAGAACTTGGCGTCGATATTGCGACGCTGACGAAAGCGACGGTCGGCGGCGGCGCGCTGTTTCCGGCGGTGCGCGAAGAATACCGACGTCGGGGCGTCCATGTTCGGCAAAATTATGGCACTGCTGATTGCGGCTTGATCGCCTATGAATCCGAAGCGATGGAAGGTCTCATCATTGATGACTCCATAATCGTCGAAATTGTGCAGCCGGGCACGAACGACTTGGCGGCCGACGGCGAAATTGGCGAAGTCGTTGTCACGCTGTTGAATCCCGACTATCCGTTGATTCGCTTTGGCACCGGTGATTTGTCCTCGTTCATGCTAGGACAAAGCTCGTGTGGTCGAACTGCGCCACGAATTAAAGGCTTGGTGGGGCGGGCGGATCAAACAACAAAAATACGCGGTATGTTCGTTTATCCGGGCCAAATGGACGCGGTTGTGAAACAAGCTGCGGAAATAGGACCTGCAATCACCAAGGTGCGTTTGGAAGTCGGAAACGAGGACGGGCGAGACACCGCGCGTTTGTTGTGCGAAGTGGGAGACGCCCCGGGCGGTCCGCCGCTTGCCGGTGGGGTGGAAGAAATTTTCACCGACATATGCAAAGTCCATGCGAACGTCGAATACGTCAAAACCGGTTCACTGCCGAACGATGGTAAAATCATCGACGATACCCGAAGTTACGACTAAATATTACGTCATTGTTTTACAAAAGGAAGGGTGCGAGCATTTTTGAAGACTTCGACAGCCGCCGGATCACCGTTTCAGGCACTAAAATTTTTGTGCGGAGTGGTGGAAACGGACCGCCGGTTCTATTGTTGCACGGCTACCCGCAGACCCATGTGATTTGGCGGGACGTCGCTGCTCTGCTGGCTAATGACTTCACCGTCATCACGCCTGATCTACGGGGGTACGGTGCCAGCGGTAAGCCGCCCACGGATTCCGAACATGCGCCGTATTCAAAACGCGCCATGGCCCGCGACATGGTGGAAGTGATGAGTGCGTTGGGGCATGACCAGTTTTTTCTGGCGGGCCATGATCGTGGTGGTCGGGTCGCCTATCGTTTGACTCTGGATCACCCAGACCGGGTGACGCGGTTGGCCACGCTGGATATCATACCGACGCTGGAACAATTTAATCAGGTCACGCGATCCAGCGCCTATGGCAGTTATCATTGGTACTTCCTGGTGCAACCGGCGCCGTTTCCCGAAAGCATGATCGGCGCCAATCCAGAATATTTTTTGCGTCATACCTTGAGCGCTTGGTGCGACACGCCGGGTGCTTTCAGCGACGCCGCCATGGACGCCTATGTGGCTGCATTTTCGGATCCTGAAACGATCCATGCGACCTGTGAGGACTACAGGGCCGGGATATCCATAGATTGCGACATTGATCAGGCGGACCTTGACGCCGGACGCAAAATCGATTGCCCGATGTTGGCGCTATGGGGTGGCAAGGGAAAGCCGCACAAACGAAAAGGCGTCATGGAGACCTGGCTGCGCTGGGCGACGAATGTCAAAGGTCAGGAGATTGATTGCGGTCATTTTTTGCCCGAAGAAGCGCCCCAGGACACGGCGGCGGCGTTACGCGACTTTTTTAAAAAATGATGGAATTTTCCGAATGTTGCAAAATCTGTTGGATCCTTATGCCCGAATGGGACCTATAGTAAGGTATCACCATAAATAGACGGCCTCCTGGACCAGTAGCGTTTTCCGCCGCGACGCGCTTCCTCCTCTGCGCTTCGCTCGTCTTTGCGCTGTATGTTCCCGAAGTTTGAATTTGGCTGGAAGAGAGTCCCGTTGGATTTGGCATCATGGTCGGCGGCTTTGCCGGGCTCGTCATAGGGTTGCTCGTTTTGCTAATGGCATTCTGTATAACGCCGAGGTCAATCGCTTGGATGTCAGAGACCGCCGCCCCGCCAACGAACACGCCTTGGCTGCGGCGATTCGAGGTGAAATCGTCGCGATGGCGAATTGGATATCAACCCAAGCCGCCTCTCTTCAGGAAAACACCCGGCCGCAAGATAACGCTGATTTGAACGATGACATGCCGAATGAACGGCTGGGATCAAGCAGTCTTCCGGCGCGACCGATATATGAAAGTAACGCCAATCGATCCTATATATGCGGCGGGGTGCTGTCGGAAGCTGTGCCCTATACTTACGCTCCTGTCTGGAATAGGCCCAGCTGGAAACGACCGGTTAAATATGAACCAAACAGCGTCGAACTACGTCTCAAACGACTGCAAAACGCAGAAGCAACCGCGGGCGTTCTGGCCGAGCGTCTTCGCGCCTTTATCGTCGGCAAGCCGGTTCCGAACAGCTTGCCGGTGCCGCACAGAAAATTTACGAAAAGACGACTTGGTCTGAATAGGTTGGCGTCGCTTTAGCCGTTTGTGGGGCTCCAGTCATATGCTTTGGCGCAGGCCCCGCCCATCAGGACTTTCCGGTCACTGTCGCTCAGTCGGTCGGTAAGGCGGAAGGATTCCACGGCTTGCTCATAATTCACCACCGCAAATGCGCGGGTCCAGTCGGTGCCCCACAGGCAGCGGTCGAGGCCCCAGGCGTCGAACACGCGTGCCAGCGGATCCCAAATGTCGGGGAAGGGGTACGGTTCGTGTGACAGCGTGCAGGCGCCGCTGATCTTGATCACTGCATTCGGGCGTTTAGCGAGGTCGAGCACCTTCGGCAAGTCGGCCCAGGGTTCCGGTGCAGCTGGGGGCGTGCGAGGCTGCAGGATGCTCAAATGATCAATGATGAAGCGCGTATCGGGGTGGCGGTCGACTACCGCGATCCCTGCGTCAATATTGCCCCAGCTGAGCATGTTGACGGGAAAGTCATGCCGCACGGCTTCGCGCAGAATCACATCAAGGCCCGGATCCGTCGGATCGCGTTCTGCTTCTGGGGTCATCATGATGCGGATACCGACCGTGCCCGGGGTTTTCTTCCATTCCGCGATCACGTCGGCCACCGCCGGGTCACCTGGGTTGACAGGCTTAACGAGTCCAAATCGACTGGGATGGGCTTGCTGCACCTCTACCGCATAGCTGGAATCATACTGGTACATTGAAAATGAGGAGATAAAAATAGCGCCGTCGACGCCGACTGCATCCATCGCTGCTGCCATTTCGTCGCCGGTGACGTGGTCCGGCCAGTTTGGTGTGGAATGCCAGGGGCGGGCCGGGGTGTTGGCGGCGTAAACATGGACTTGGGAATCGATGACGGGCATGGGAGAGGTTCCTTTATGTTGCGCGCGTTTCTATTATTGCAACAGTTTACGGCGGTTTCGTCCAGAGGGGGTGCCGGCTGGTGGCGTCTCCCCCTTCACTCGCCGTTAGCAGGCCGTCATCCAATTTTCTGCTGGTTTCAGGCGACGTCAACACCAAGGCGGGTTCGCAGAGACCTGCTAGACCTTCCGTTTCCCGCGCGACCAATCCGTGCGTTGCATAGGCGAGAGCCTTGTAATCCTGTAGACCGCCTTTTTGACCTGCGTCTCGGTCGCTCCGAGGCCGATTTTTCGAACACATAATTTGTCCCACCGAACGACGCAAATGAAAGTCGGTTTATTCCACACGACATAAGTCACTAAGCCTTCGTCTTTGGCCAATAACGCCTAGGTAGCGGCAAGCGTGACTGGTTTGGAGGAGGAAAATTCGGCGTACTTGCCTTGAACGTACAAAGTTTTGAATTTCTGACGCCCGGCTTTCAACGGTGCCGATTGGCCAACCGTCTTGCTAGTGAGACCCGCGATCAGCCATAGCAGCGCAAGAACCCAAGCAAACTGCGGCGTGATTGGTGGCCCGTGAATTGCTCCAAAGGCCGTCAGCGTTGTTTTGCGGATTGGATGGCGCGCCACACCCGTTGCGGGGATGCAGGCATTTCGATGTGTTTGACGCCAAATTCTGAGAGCGCATCGACGATGGCGTTGATCAGCAGGCCTAACGCGGGCGTTGTGCCGCCTTCACCGCCGGGCCGGACGCCATGGGGATGGGAACTCGCCGGAATTTCCGTGATGAGGGTTTTGATCGGCGGCATTGTGTCTGCGCGGGGCATTGCATAATCCATGAACGACCCCGTGAGAAGCTGGGCGCTGTCCGGATCGTAGGAAATCGACTCCAGCAGCGCCTGGCCAACGCCTTGCGTGACAGCGCCGTGCGCCTGCCCGTGCAGGATCAACGGATTGACGGCCAACCCGACATCGTCCACCGCGGTCCAGGCGAGGATATCCACATGACCAGTTTCCGGGTCGACCTCCACTTCACATACATGGGCGCCATAGGGATAACCGCCGGCGCGGTTGGTGATGTCGCCCACGCCTTCGAGGCCACTTTCAGCGCTCGCGTCCTGTAGGCTCAGGCTGGCGCCGCCCGGCGCGTGAAAGGCACCGTCCAAATAGATGATTTTGTCTTCGGGCGTCTGCAAAGTGCGAGCGGCGATGGCTTTGCCTTTGGCGATTAAATCGTCAACTGCTTCCCCGACGGCGATGCTAACCAGTCGCATCGAGCGTCCGGAATGTGAGCCGCCGCCGACACTGACGCGGTCGGTGTCATTGGCGACGAACCGTACGTTTTCGAATGGGATGTGCAGCCATTCGCTGACCAGTTGGGGAAAGCTTGTTTCGTGGCCTTGTCCGCTACTCATGGTGCCGACGACCAGTTCGACGCTGCCATCGTCGCATATTTTCAATTCGGCGCGTTCACGCGGAATGCCGCTGGTGACTTCAATATAGTTGGCCACGCCAATGCCCCGGCACAATCCGCGCGCCGCCGACTCTGCCTTACGCGTGGCGAAGCCTGCCCAATCCGCTTCGCGCAACGCGTCGTCCATCGCCGCCGCATAATCACCGCTGTCATAGGTGACGCCGACCCCATTGGTGAACGGCATGTCTTCGCTGGGAATAAGGTTGCGGCGCCGAAGGTCGACGCGGTCGAATCCATGCGCATCCGCCGCCAGGTCGATCAGACGTTCAATCATGTAGATTGCTTCAGGACGCCCGGCGCTGCGATACACCGCTGTCGGCACCGTGGTGGTCAACGCCGCGTGTCCCTGGAAATAAACGCTGGGAATGCGGTAAACGCTTTGCATCATGGAAAGCCCCTTTCGCAGGGGCCAGAAATAAACGGTATAGGCACCTAAGTTGGACGTGTTAACGCCGCGAAGGCCGAGAAAATTTCCCTCTGTATCCAGCGCAAGTTCTGCTTTCGAGGTTAAGTCGCGGGCTTGATAATCGCTTAAAAAACATTCCCGGCGGTCGGCGACCCACTTCACCGGGCGCCCCACTCGTCGAGCCGCCCAGGGCATAAGGGTGAATTCCGGTGAAAAGGCGTTTCTTGTGCCAAAATTGCCACCCATGTCGCCAAACACGACGCGGCATTGTTCCTTCTCCACCCCCAGAGTCAGCGCCAAACGTTCGCGCGTCTGGACGGCGCCGCGCCCGGATCCGGCGCGCAGCGTGTAGTGGTCCGTTTCGGCATCGTAGTCGCCAAGAGCCGTGCGCGGCTCCATGGGGCTGCCGGTAACCCGATGCACCCAGCTGTCGAGTGTCACGATGTGGGCTGCGTCTTCAAAGGCGTGGTCCGTGGCGTCCTTGTCGCCAACCTCACAGGTCAGCGCAAGATTGCCTGGACAATCCGGCCAGACTTGCGGTGCGCCAGGCGCTAATGCGGCGCGCGCATCGACGATTGTTGGCAAGGGTTCATAATCGATGTCGACCAACTCAGCGGCGTCTGCGGCCACTGCCAATGTTTCCGCCACAACCATCGCGACCGCTTCCCCCACATAGCGCACAATATCTGGCGGCAAGGCGTGGTTCGGCGAAATAAAAACGTCGAATCCATCCGGCAACCGCAGCGTGGCGTCGGGCGGTCCCATCCAGTCGGGATTATGTGGGATCGGTCTCAAGCCATCAGCGACGGCGTCGGCCCCGGTTAGAACCGCCAGCACGCCCGGCGCGGCCAGTGCGTCGGTGGTGTCGATGGCGCGAATTTTTGCATGCGCGTGGGGGGATCGTACCAAAACTGCATAACACTGCCTGTCTGGCGCTACATCGCTGGTGTAAATTCCGCGCCCCGTGGTCAGCCGAATGTCTTCCGTTCGACGCAGCGGAGCGCCAATGACAGATGCGCGGTTTGGACTTTTTGTAGGCACTTTTCTTCCCCTTGATCAGCTTGATTGGCGCAGTCGGCATTCAACCGTCGTGGGCCTGGCCAATCAAGAAATCATTCTTGACGTGTTCCTTTGGGTCGGCTCGCATTTATAAAAAAATTGCCGAAACAACGGGGGGCGCTGGGTCGAGTGGGCAGAGGCGCCGTTGCGATCTGAATACTGGCCAGCCTCGTCTCGATGGTTTTGGGATACCGGAGCGCTGGAGACGTTCCGCTTTACGTCTTACCCTTATGAGCCTGGCATTTGAATAATTTTCTGATGCTGGCGGCCATCTTCATGATGGATGTCGGACGGGCGGAGGAGATTGTTTGGACAAAACCCGTCATCCGAAGCTGCCCGGCGTTGTCTTTTGGTCAATGGAGATTTGGTGTCGCTGGCGTTCTTTGGTGGGCTTGGCGTTTGGACGCTTTTGGAAATGCCGTTATCAGCAAAGCTGAGGGCGACTGGCGGCGGCCTGAGACAGGATCCCTCCGCGTCGATGGAAAGGCCGCATTGTTGGCAGTTGGGCTATATGCGCTGATCGTGTTCTTTTGAAGTTGGACGACATAGCACCACTGCCCTGAACCTTTGGGTTATTCTAGATTTACGACCAGAATAGTATTTAAGCGTCCTTTATAAGGCGCTACGGTACTCTACTCAGCCGTATTCATTTTCCCGAGAGATCTCCCATGAACAAAGATGACATCACCATTCATTTCGCCCATTCGGCGTATCAATTTTCCACCATGCTGGATAAGCGGGACACGGGGATCAATCATTTTCAGACCTGGACGCCTGATGACACCCGTGCGCGCATCGCCGAAGGCGACGTGCTGATCTCCACTGGGTTCTGGAGGAACGACTTGCTGCCGCTGGCGGATAATTTGAAGTTCATTCAGGTCTGCGGCGCCGGTTACGACCAGTTTGACCAGAACGCCATTCGCGCCCAGGGCGTTCGTTTGGCCAACGCCAGCGGCGTTAATGTGAACGCGGTCAGCGACCACGCCATGGCGTTGACCTTGTCCCTGACCCGACAATTGGCGAGTGCGCGTGACAATCAGCGCGACCATCATTGGCGCGGCATGATTTCCGATTTGTCGAAACGTGAAGACGAGTTGGCGGGCAAGACCATGGTGATTTATGGGCTGGGCAAGATAGGTGGGCGGGTGGCGCGATTGGCAAAGGCGTTCGAGATGAACGTCATCGGGTTGAAGCGCGATGTCTCGACCCCGGTGGACCATGTGGATGAATTGCATCCCTCCGCCGCTTTCGCCGAGATACTGCCGCGGGCCGATGTGACCGTGTTATGCTGCCCGTTGACCGACGTGACCCGGAATGTCGTGAATGCCGGGACGTTTTTGGCAATGAAGCCGTCGTCTTATCTGGTTAATGTCGCACGCGGTGGGTGCGTGGAGGAGGGCGCGCTGATCAACGCGTTGCAACGCGGCGCCATCGCAGGCGCGGGCATTGACGTAACTGTGGAAGAACCGCTGGCGAAGGACTCGCCCCTGTGGGATTTGGACAACGCCATTGTCACTCCGCACACGGGCGGCGAAACCCGGAAATACGAAGACAACGTGCTGGATATCTTGCTCGACAATCTCGACCGCTTGTTTCGCGGTGAGACGGAACTGCACAATCAGGTGGTGTGAACGGCGCCTTGAAATTATCGTAAAAAGCCTTATATTCCTATTTACGATATGGCCTGACATGGGGGCATAATTTGATGCAGGGTAACCAATGCGTCGTCATGATAATGTTTAAGGCGAATTGTTCGTACTAAAATACCGCATGCTGTTTCTAAGGGGGAAATTGTGATGAGCACGCCCAAGATGATGCCAAAGACAATGTTTCAGAAAATCTGGGACCGTCATGTGGTTCTGGAACGCGATGACGGGCAAATTCTGCTCTATGTCGACCGGCATTTGTGTCATGACGGGTCGCGTCAGGGGATGAGCAAGTTAAAAGCGGCGGGACATAAGGTCCGAAAACCCGCCCAGACCTATGCCACACCGGACCATTATCGGCCCACAAACGCCAAAACCATCGACGATTTTCAAGACGATCAAATGCGAGGCATCGTCGAGGAATTGGCGGAAAATGCGGAGATTTTTGGATTTCACCATTTCGGGTTGGATAGCGACAAACAAGGCATTGTTCATGTGGTTGGCCCGGAACAGGGCATTACCTTGCCGGGGTTGTTGATGTGTTGCGGTGACAGTCACACCGCGACCCATGGTGCGTTGGGCGCGTTTGCGTTTGGCATCGGGGCGTCCGAAGTCGCCCATGTGCTGGCGACCCAGACCATCTGGCAGCGCAAGCCGAAAGCCATGCGCGTGAGCGTTGAAGGGACGCTCGGTTTCGGCGTCTCGGGCAAGGATGTGGTGTTGGCGATTATTGGCCAAATAGGCACGGCGGGCGCGACTGGTCATGCGGTGGAATATGCAGGGTCGGTCATGCGCGACATGGATATGGAAGGCCGGTTGACGGTCTGCAATATGACGATTGAAGCGGGCGGGCGCACCGGCATGGTGGCACCTGATGAGAAAACTTTCGCCTACTGCGAAGGTCGGGAATTCGCGCCGAAGGGAGACCGCTGGGACCATGCAGTGGCTGACTGGCGGACGTTGCCATCCGATGAAGACGCGGTTTTTGACACCGACGTCACCGTGGATGGAAACGCCATCGCGCCGATGATCACCTGGGGCACCAGTCCGGAAAATGTCGTGCCCGTGACAGGCGTTGTGCCGGACCCTGCCGATGAGCCGGATTTGAACCGGCGCAAAATTCACGAAGGCGCGCTGACCTATATGGGACTGACGCCGGGCATGCGGATGACAGATTTAAGCGTGGACAAGGTGTTTATCGGGTCGTGCACCAATGGCCGGATCGAAGATTTACGCGCGGCGGCGGCGGTGGCAAAAGACCGCCGGGCCGTGGTGTCCACCCTGGTCGTGGCGGGCTCGGTCCCGGTCAAGCGGCAGGCGGAAGCGGAAGGCCTGGATAAAATTTTCACTGCAGCGGGGATGGAATGGGGCGAACCCAGTTGTTCCATGTGCGTCGGTATGAACGGCGATATAATACAGCCCGGTCAACGCAGCGCGTCCACGTCCAACCGAAATTTCATGGGCCGTCAAGGCGAAGGCGGGCGCACCCATCTGGTAGGACCGGCCATGGCGGCGGCGGCGGCGGTCACGGGGACCTTCGCCGATGTTCGCGATTTAATGGCAAAAAAATAGGACAAAGGAGGATTTATCATGGAAAAGTTCACCAAATTGACGGGCAAAGCGGTCCCCTTTGATTCGATCAATGTTGATACCGATCAAATTATCCCGGCGCCGTTTCTCTCCATCATGCGGACGGAAGGCTATCAGGGCTTGTTGTTTCACCGCGTTCGGCGCGACAAAGCTGGCGACATGAACCCGGATTTCATTTTTAACAAAGAGATCTACGCTGATGCGTCGATCATTGTTGCGGACCGGAATTTTGGTTGTGGGTCGTCGCGCGAAGGCGCGGCCTGGGCTCTGGTCGATAACGGGTTTTACAGTGTCATTGCGCCCAGTTTTGGCGATATCCATTTCAACAACGAAATGAATAATGGCATGGTGCCTGTGCGCCTGGACGAGGCCGTATGCACGGATTTACGCGCCCAATTGCACGCTAATCCCGGTGCCGAAATCACCGTGGATTTGGAAACCAATACGGTGACCGCGCCCAATGGCGACACGCATTCGTTTGAGATTCCGGATTTCAACCGCGAACGATTGTTGAAGGGCCTCGACGAGATTGACCTGACCTTGAACTACACAGCGCAAATTGAAAGATTCGAGGCGCAAAGGGGGCAGACTTTGGGCTATATCGACGATTAATCGTAATTTAAGCCAGTTTAAAGGATGAAATCGGATTTAACCCTATCTAGTGTGATGGTTTCGAAGCCCGTCCCATGAAATGGGACTAAATGTAGGATCAGAATCACACAATTATCAATAGAATCGTGCACTGATTCACGAGAAATTCAATGATATGAATTTCACGGTCAGGGCACTATGTTATAATGCGAATTAGAGCGTTGGCTGAAGCAGGCTGGCGCGCGGTGGAACGTGAACGGAGATGAATGATGCCGTCAAATGAACCACGGGATATACCGCGCAGCGAGCAACCGAAGCCCGCAGATTATTTGTTCGATTTGGACAAGGCGTTGATGTCGATCGTATCCGTGCGCTCGACAATCCCGGAAGACGCGTTAACTGCGCGCACCCTGGGCCCGGAACGGGCCGGACATGGTGTGGTGATTAGCGAAAAAGGCCTGATCTTGACCATCGGTTATTTGGTCACGGAGGCTGAATCGGTCTGGCTTGTGGATGGCCAGGGCCGGGCGACGGCGGGCTATCCGTTGGGCTTTGACCAGGAAACCGGATTTGGGTTGATCCAGGCCTTGGGCTCGTTGGATTTACCGCATCTGGAATTGGGTGATTCGGCTGATCTGGAAAAAGACGATCCGGTTATTCTGGCGGGCGCCGGGGGACGGGAAAATGCGATCAAGGCCAAGGTTACGTCGAAACGTGAATTCGCCGGGTATTGGGAATATGTCCTAGATGAAGCCATCTTCACCGCGCCGCCGCACCCGACCTGGGGCGGCGCTGGGCTGATTGGCGCAGATGGGAAATTACTGGGTATCGGATCGTTGTTCGTCCAGCAAGTGTCCGGCGGCAATTCTGAGGATTGCAATATGATCGTGCCGATTGATTTACTGAAGCCGATTCTGCCGGAACTGCAAAATTTTGGACGCGTGCAAAAACCGGCGCGCCCGTGGCTGGGGATGTTGGCGACCGAAATGGATGATAAGCTGGTCGTGGCGGGCATTGTTGATGGTGGCCCGGCGAAAACAGCGGATCTCCGGGTGGGCGACTTTGTCGTCGGCGTCAATGGCGCGCCGGTGACGGAGCTGGCCGATTTGTTCCGCGCGGTGTGGGCGCTGGGTGAAGCGGGCGTTGATGTGCCGCTCAACCTGATCCGCGACGAGGATCAATTGGAAATCAGCATTCATTCGGTAAGCCGGGCGGATTTGCTTAAGTCCCCTCAAATGCACTAAGGCGAGCCCTGAAGGTTTGTCCTAAAGCCAGGGTGCGGTCGCCTCTGTATTCATGACGATCATTGTCGACCCCAACGCCGGGTCTGGGTCCAGTCGCAAGACGCCGGGCGCAATGGTCTGGTGGCGTAAGCCCGCCTTGGATAGATAGGCGGTAGTTGCATCTAAGTCATTGGTACGCATGGCGAATGCGGCGATAAAAGGCACGCTGGGAATGTCGATTCCCGGCAACGCGGCGGTCAACCCATCAACGCCAAGGATGGTAAAACTGGCGCGGTCCAACGCAAAGCACCAGCCGTCGAAAATACCGTTTATGGAGTGCGTTTGCGGCGTAAAGCCCAGGAAGCGTTCGAAGCGTTGCGCCGCTTCATCCGGGTCGGCGCTGGCCATCACCACATCGGCGACGGCGACGATCCCGTTGGGATGGTTCATCAAATCTTCACGCCACAACAAGTCGGGCGTGTTGTGTTGCAAAAGCTGGGTGCGGCCTTCGGGCATCTGACCGGGTTCCAGCCGAACCACGGAAAACTGCAGCGTGCCGCCATCCACATTGCGGGTCAGGTTGACCAGGGGCTGCATGTCGAAGCCGGCGCTGGTCAGGCGCGCGTGGTTGGAGCGGGCGTCGGCGCAGGAAAACGCCAGCAGGTGTAGCCCGGAATACCGTGCCACGGCGGCGTTGAGTTGTTGGGCCAGGGGCGCATCGCCAACTGCGCAAAGGATTTCGAGATAGCCTTCGCGCAGCATGATGCAGCGGTTTGCGGTGCCCGATGGGCGCGGTTCTTCACCCGGCACCGTTGTCATGGTGTGCATCGTATAGGGCGTCATATTGAAGCCCATGCGTTCCAGCGCCGTCGAGGCTGCGTCCATGTCTGGGACGAAATGGCCGGAGTGATCGAGGAAAATTTCACCGTCGTTGGGGAGTTGCCGATAGGTCGTCATCAGGGGGGCTCGCGAAAAGTTGTTCGGGATCGGTAGCGTTGCGTAATCGCATCGCCTTGTCCACCGGACAAGATCATGATCTAAAGTTTACGAAACGAAGGGGAGAATTCATATGGTGAGACTGGCGGATTTGGTTGAGTCGGAACAGGCGCATCTGCGCGCTCTGCCGCTGCCAACTTATGAGACGACGCCGTGGGTCGCGGGACCGCCTGGGCCCGAACGCCGGGTGGCGTTGGTCACTACGGCGGGGTTGAACCTTCGTGGCGAACAACCGTTCCGTATGGGTGCCGGCGCGGATTACCGGGTCATTCCCGCGATGACCGACGGCGCTGATATTTTGATGAACCACGTGTCCGTCAATTTCGACCGCACCGGATTTCAGGACGATGTGAACGTCGTGTTGCCGCTCGACCGGTTGAAGGAAATGGCGGTGGACGGCGAGATTGGATCGGTTGCGGCGTATCACTATTCCTTTATGGGCGCGACGGACCCGGCGATGCTGGAGCCCAAGGCGCGCGAATTGGCGGGGATGTTGAAGGGGGACGGGGTCAACGCGGTGATCCTGACGCCGGTCTGACCGAATTGTACGCGCGCCGTGTGCGGGCTTGCTCATTTTTTTGAAGACGAAGGCATTGCGACCGTCGTGGTGGCGTTGGTGCGAGAACACGCCGAAGCGATCCGCGCGCCTCGTGCGTTGTGGGTGCCGTTTGAATTGGGCCGTCCCCTGGGAGCGCCAAACGAGGCGGCGTTTCAACGCAAGGTGTTGACCGCGGCGCTGGAGTTGCTGGACCCTAGTGAGGGGCCCGTGGTGTTGCGGGACTTCCCGGAAGACGCGCCCGGACCCAAAGCCGAAGAGGCGACCAATTGGGTGTGTCCGGTAAGCTTCCCGGCGTCAGACTTAGAAGGCCCCGAGGCCCCCGCTGCGGCCTTGGCGCGGGAGATCGATGCTTTGGCGCCATGGTATCAGGTGTCGCTCGACGAACGCGGACGGACTCGCGTCGGCGTCAGTTCAATGGGCGTTCCTGAAGCGGCGCAATTCGTTGCCGGGTTTCTGGACCAGGAGCCGGCGAGCAGGCCGGTTCCCGATCAACCAGTGAGTTTGGCGTTAAAAGACGCCAGCGCCGATTTGATGTCGTTCTACTTTGAGGCCGCCACCGCGCAGCCCGGCAGAAAATCCAGTGGCGAAGTGGAGCGTTGGTTCTGGACAGGCACGACGGCGGGGCAGGTTTTAAAAGACGTGCGTCTCAAATGCCTCGACAGCGCCGACGACAAGGTAAAATTTGTTGCGGCAAAACTAATGCTGCCGAAGACCATGGGAGGGTAATGGCAGGGGGTTCACGGCGGGAGGTCAGTTTACCCCGCGATGCGTTTGGCGATGGCTTCGCCGAAGCCGTCCGTACCCAGTTTTCCGCCAAGGTCGGGTGTGACATTGGCTCCTTCGGCCAGTTGTGCGTCGACGGCCTCGTCCAATCGGGCGGCGGCTTCGACTAGATCGGGGCGTTCGTGGCGTTCGCCCAACCAATTGATTAACATGCCTGTCGATAACATCAAGGCGATCGGGTTGGCTATGTTCTGACCCGCAATGTCCGGTGCCGACCCATGCGACGCTTGGGCGATGGCGCGATCGTCGCCCGCATTGATCGATGGTCCCAGGCCGAGACCCCCGGACAATTCGGCGGCCAGATCGGACAGGATATCGCCATACATGTTGGTCGTGACGACCACGTCAAAGGATTCCGGTCGGCGGATCAAGAGGGCGGCCATGGCGTCGATGATGACCTCTTCGACCTCCAATCCGTCATAGCCCGCCGCCACTTCCTGGGCGACATCATGGAACAGGCCGTCTGACATGCGGAACACGTTACGTTTATGGACGATGCACAATTTCTTTCGCCGTGTCATGGCCAGTTTGCAGGCGGCGTCGGTGATACGCCGGGACCCTTCTCGTGTGATTTTGCGAACCGCCAGGGCCACGTCTTTTGTGGGCATGAATTCACCGCTGCCCGCGAACATCGAGCGGTCGGCGTAAAAACCTTCGGTGTTTTCCCGCGCGATGACAAGATCAATATCTGGTGCTTTGGCGGGGGCACCGTCGCGGGCGCGCGACGGGCGCATGTTGGCGTAGAGGTCGAAATTTTTGCGGAACCAGGCGGACGGATTGATGCCGCCGTCGTTGACATCGGGATAGATGATGGTGTCGCACGGTCCCAAGATGACCCCTTCAGCGGCGCGGGCTTGGGCTTGAACCGCTTCGGTCAATGTCGTGCCGTGTTTTTCCAAACTGGTAAGCCCTGAATCCGCATGTTCCAGTTCCAGACCGAGATTGAAACGGTGGTTCATCGCTTCCACTACGCGCACCGTCGCTGCAGTGATTTCTGGGCCAATGCCGTCGCCGTCGAGCACCAGGAGTTTCATGTTCTATCCTTGTTTGGAGTGTTGGTTTACAGGGTCGCCAAGATGAATTGCCGCCGGAAGGGAAACAAGGTCTTGCCGTCGGCGCGCTGTGGATATGCCTTGAGAACGCGAGCGCGGTAGTCGGCTTCGAATTCGCTTTTCCAAGGTTCGTCCAAAAATGACAAGAACCGCATGAGCCAGGACCCCTTGGTGTATTCCGCGACAGGATTCTCGCCTTCAAGAACCTGGAGATATTCAGTCTCCCAAATATCCAGGGTCTTCACCAGCGGCGACAGCAAATCGTGATAATATTCCGGTTGTTGCGTTGGCACATCATGGCGCACGGGCGTCAGTAATTCTTTCCAGGGGCCCGCGTTGATCGTTTCGGTCATCAGGGTGTGCGATGGCGCTTCGAAGTTGCGCGGTATCTGAATTGCGGCGACGCCGCCGGGCGCGACCAGGTTAATGACTTTAGGAAACAGGATTTCATGGTCTTTCACCCATTGCAACGCGGCGTTGGAAAACAGCACGTCAAATTTTTGTGCGGGCTCCCAGGTAAAGATATCCTGATTGATGAAGTTCACGCCGGGCACAGCGTCCTGGGCACGCGCCAGCATTTCATCGGAATTGTCGACGCCGGTGAGGATCGCATCGGGCCAGCGTTGCTGCAGGATCGGGGTAATGTTTCCCGGCCCGCAGCCTAGATCGACGATGTTCGCCGGGTTTGCGGCGTGAACGCGCCCCAGAAGATCGATCGCCGGTTGCATGCGCGGTCCGGAGAACGCGAGGTATTGTCCAGGGTCCCATGCCATATTGTGTTCGCCTTTATAAATTCGTTAGATGCGCGGTTGTATGTCGAAGGCTTCGGCGAGAAGCGCGTAAGATCGCACCCGGTCCGCGAAGTCATAACAGATTGTTAGAACAACAAACTCCTCAACGCCATATCGCGTAGACAGTTCATTTAGTTCGTCGCGCACTTGTTCCGGAGACCCGATAATGTTGCGATCCTTGTAATGCGCCAGGTGCCGTCGTTCCGCATCGGTGTATTCATGAGCCATTGCGACATCGACCGAAGGCAAGGGCGCGGTTCGGCCCCGGTCACGCCAAAGCCGGGCGAGGTTCCGGCTGGACGCTAGACGTTGGGCTTGTTCTTCGGTGTCGGCGCACAACACAAACACGCCGAGATTAGCCTTTGGTTCTTTCAGCAATTCTGAGGGTTTAAATTGATCCCGATACGACTTCATGACCGTGTCGCCGCCATGGGCGGTGATGAAATGCGCAAACGATAGTGAGATGCCAAAATGCGCGGCGTAGGCGGCGCTATAGTCGCTGGACCCCAGCAGCCATAACGGGGGATGCCCCGCTGTCGTCGGGGTCGCCTTAACACCTGCAAAGTTGTGGTCGGCGGCCAGTGCGTCATGCTGGAACGCGGTTAGGTCAGCAATCTTGCTGGGGAAAGACTCGATGCCGACTTGCGATCCGTAGGCCAGCGCCTGATTGGTGCGTTGGTCGCTGCCGGGCGCCCGACCGATACCCAAATCGATGCGACCGGGGAACATGGTTTCTAGTAATTGGAAATTTTCCGCGACCTTGTACGGACTGTAATGGCTTAACATAACGCCGCCAGACCCGACGCGGATGGCGTTTGTCGCCGCCGCCACGCGGGTCACCATGATTTCCGGTGACGCGCCAGCCAGGCTGGGTGTGCCATGATGTTCCGCCAACCAATAACGATGGTAGCCAAGCTGTTCGGCGTATTGGGCCAGGCGAATGGTTTCCGAAAGCGCATCGGCGGGGGTGCCGCCTTGACGGATGGGCGATTGATCCAGGATGCTGAGGCGAATATTTTTAGGGTTCATGCTTGTCCGGCGTTGTGAAATTCGATACCGCTGCCCTAGCGCTTCGAATGAGTGATTGGGAAACAGGTGCGGGAGGCAGGCGATATGCGAGAAGACGCAGTTGAGATTGCAATTCAATGTTTGACGTTCATCTCGGAGGATATGGATCGTTTGGGTAAGTTTCTAGCCCTAAGCGGTGCGGGACCCGAAAAAATTCGCGAAAGCGCGCAGGATCTGACGTTTCTCGGCGGCGTTTTGGACTTTATGTTGTCGGATGAGACAATGCTTGTTGAATTCGCCGCTTGGGCTGATATGGACCCGAGCGCCCCCGCAGCGGCGCGGCGGTTTCTGCCAGGCAGTGCGCCGGATTAGGTTTCGACTTTTGGAAGCGGCAGGCGGCGCGGAGTTCCGCCACGAAGCGAAACGGTTCACTTTAGCGTAAGTGCGACGGTTTTGGCGAGGTCCAGTGCTTTATCCTGGTCCGCGCGCTGCGCCAACGCGGTTAAAGCGCGACCCCATTCGCCTTGGCAATCTTCATGGTTTGGATAATCGACGACAATTTTGCATGTTCCTATTGCGCCACGATGAAACCATCTCCGCTGTGAACGATGTCACGTTCTATTAAATGAACGTCGTAAAACGACGACCACCTCGATATGTGGCGACCAGGCGAACTGATCGATTGGTGTTGCTGATTCGATGCGGTAACCGCCATCCACGAGTATGCGAAGGTCGCGCGACAGTGTTGCGGGATTGCATGACACGGCGACAATCGTCGGAACTGTTGAGTCCGCAAGTTCCCGCGTTTGTGGGGCGGCGCCGGCGCGGGGTGGGTCGAAGACGACAGCGTCGAAGCGATTGAGTTCGGTTGCGGTGAGCGGGTCGCGTGCAAGGTCGCGGACATCGGCGGTCACAGTCCGGCCAGCGGTAGGGTAAATTGCCCTGCGTGCCGCGTCGACCATGCCTGAATCGCCTTCGAAGGCGTGAACGGTTCCGCCCGCCAACAGGGGAAAGCTCAGCGCGCCGCAGCCTGAAAACAGATCCGCGCGTGATCTTGCCGCATCGTCTATCGCTGAGACGACAAGGCCTGCAATTGCGGCTTCGCCTTCGGCGGTGGGTTGTAAAAACGCGCCTGGCGGCAGCGCGATGGTAGCGGCGCCAAACTGCATAGTAACCTCTCGGCGCGCCGCGATGGGTTCGGGACCGTGACCGTCGTCCCAAGAGAGACGCGCCAGATCATACCTGGTTGCAAAATCCGCCAAGGCTTCCCGTTCGGCAAAGGATGGTTCTGATTGTTTGGACGGTGCCATCAGAACATCAAGTCCGGACTCGCTGTCAGTCACCGAGATTTCGGCGCTAACTCCTAACGCGGGGAGGTTTGCGATCAACGCGCGAAGGGCGGGCGCGAACGCCAAGATGGAAGGCCGCGTCACCGGGCATTCGGTCAAGTCCATGACGAACCGGCTGTTTCGGCGTCGGAATCCAAACGCGGGCGCTTGACCATTATGGGCGGCGAAACGCACCCTGCGGCGGGTTTCCGGCGCGACGGTCACGGTTTCGGCCACGGGGATGTCGTTCAAACCACGCCGTGCGAGGGAACGGATCAGCATTGCTTTCTTTTCCGCCGCAATGCGCGCCGCCGCCACATGTTGCAAGGTGCACCCGCCACAGGTTTCGAAATGACGGCATGCCGGTATGATTCGGTCGGGGGAAGTGGCAATCACAGTACTGATCGCCGCTTCCCTGCCGTCACCCCGTCGTTTTCCTGGTGTGATCGATAATTGGTCCCCCGGTGCCCCGAAAGGAATATAAAACCGGCCCTCAGGGCCATTGGCGACGCCATCGCCTTGCGCACCAATGGATTCCACAGATACGGTAAAATTGCGGCGAATATTTGACAAAGAATTTACCATTACAAATAAAATAAACCATTCCCGAAAATTGACTGAATGGATACTATACGCGGCAGGCAGAGGCAATATAGGTGCTGATTGCCGGGGAGACTTAAGCCCAGTGGTGACGGATACGTCATGTCATTTGCGATGCATTTAGAGTTCCTCGGCGGACTCGCGCTCTATCTTTGGGTCGATACTACTCGCGACCACTAACGTAATGCTGTTCATCAGCGCGTCCAGTCTGTTGCTCGTGGTTCGCGGCACGCTTGCCGCGACTTTTGTTGGTCAGGAAGCGCGATATTCTGTTTTGGCGTTGAAAGGGATCGGAAGCACATTTTGGATCCAACGCGTCAATAGGGATGTCCTGAATCAAGAAGTCGGGCGTATTTTACTGTGGCGCTATCTTGTTCAAGAACATGGGTTCCTGTCGCTTGAAGATGAGATCAAAAAAATGTCTAGAGATCCATTCCTGGTCTTTGGCGTGAAGCTGCGCATCACGGCGTACGAGGGTTCTGATGAGCGTACCACGCTTAAAACATCAACGACCGGACGTTTGAACGCAACATGGTGCCGGTAAACATTTTGCGGTCCATGGGGTCGACGGTGCCGGCGTTTGGCATGATTGGCACCCTAGTTGGCCTTATTGTTATGTTGGACGCAATGGGCGGGGACCTGACGATATTAGCCCAGGATCGGCGGTCGCCTTGAATACGACATTGTATGGCGAGCTGTTTGCGCGAATGATTTTAATTTTCGCTGCCAACAAGCTGCAACAAAGGGAAGAAATTCTTTGTTTTCGTCATGAGATAGTTATTATTGGATTCGCGCTGTTCGCGGAAAAACGTAACCCACGATACATCGAGGATCGGGTCAACAGTTTCCACGACTCCGCCATCCGCTTCAACATTGGCCAGCATATGAAACGATGAACCGTCGTAAAATTTCCGAACCCGTCGCGGAGGACGGGGAATGGATGACGACCTATGCGGACGCTATCACATTGTTAATGGCTTTCTTCGTCATGCTGGTGAATCTTCTCAAGACCGATATCCCGAAATGCGTAAAGCGATGGCGGGCATCAAAGATAGAGATGGGTATGGAGAAATCGCCCGAGCGGCCATTTTTCA
>JAPKDL010000188.1 GCA_028822585.1 Alphaproteobacteria bacterium
GGCGGCGTCACCAATCTCCTCCGCTATTCCTCGGCCCGCATTGTCGTTGACGTCGGCGATGGCCACCTTGGCGCCTTCCCGCGCGTAGACACGCGACGTCTCCGCGCCGATGCCTGACGCACCGCCCGTGACCAGCGCCACTTTCCCTTCAAGCCGTCCTACCATGATCCTTTTCCCCCTTGTTCGTTTTCCGGCACAGCATCGACATATTCGGGACCACGTTCAACCCCGAACGTCGATACCGCGGATACCCCTGTCTTCTGATAATGGAGAAGTCGCAGCTTAGCCTAAAGCGCTTGTAGCCGGGGAAGGACTTCTTTGCTGAACATCGTCAGATTATCAACCGTGTCCTCGTGGTTGATATGTCCGCCCTGGCACATCATCAGCAGGTGACCGAGGCCACCCACGTGATCGTAAAACTCCTTGATTTGTGCGTAGACCGTGTCGGGCGTGCCGGCGAAGGCGATGCCCGCGTCGATGTATTCATCGACACTGCCGGTCAGCATCTCAACCCTGCTTCCATCGCGCAACGGGAATGTGCGTGGGCTGGGGTTGCCTAGTTCGCGCCCGACCACTTCCGATGGCACCAGCCCTGGAGGGTATTGGAACTGGCGGGCCATGCGCGGCGTCGTGCGGCTATAATCCAGGATTTGGTGCGCGCGGCGGCGCCCTTCCTCCTCCGTCTCACCGACACCGACAATGCCGAGGTAGGCAAAACGATCTAATCCCGCTTCGTGTCCGGCTGCCTTCGCGGCCTCCCGGTAGGTCTCGTAGATGACCGGCGTGTTCGCATAGCCGGAATTCAGCGATGCGAGCACATAGCCTTTCTCACCGACGAGCTTGGCAGAGCCCGGAGTAGCCACAGTCATCCAGACCGGTGGATGCGGGTCCTGATAGGGCCGTGGCCAGACGTTCACTTGGCGATACTGAAAATGCTGCCCTTCCCAATTGAATGGCCCGTCATGGGTCGTCAGCGCCTTCAAGATAAGGTCATGCGCCTCCCAAAACCGTTCTGAGAGGGTGGCGGGGTTGCTGTTGGCGGGTGTGACTTCGGAGGGACTGCCTTTCACGAAACCCATTTCGATGCGTCCGCGCGAAATTACGTCGAGCATCGCGTATTCTTCCGCGACCCGGACCGCGTCCATCCGGTTGGCGATTGGCATGCCGAGGCAAAGTAAACGAACGTTCTTCGTTTCCCGCGCCAAGATCGCCATCGGAATGGTGCAGACCGATGTCGTGCAAGTCGCTGTTGTGTGGTGCTCGTTCACCATGATGTTGATGCCGAGTTCGTCGCAAAGCGCCCATTCGTCGAGATAGCGGTGATAAAGGTCCGCGCCGAGTTTGGGATCGTAGACCTTGCTCGGGATCACGTTACGCAGTGAGTCGCCGAGTTCTTCCCACCCCGGGTGATAGGCCATTTCGCTGAAATGCCATACTTGCATCGATAGGGTCTCCTTATGGGGCGCATGGGCCGGCGCGGAGCGCGGCCATCGTGTCGTCCAAACGTTCAATTTGCGGGTAATGCCCGGCGCCCAAGATTACATCGAGCTTTGCCCCTGGCATGCGAGCCGCCAGTTTTCGACCGTAGTCGGGTGACACAAAGCCGTCTTCTCCGCCCCAAATCAGATGCGTCGGCACGGTGGCGCGATGCAGCCAGCGGGCCAGCGACGGATTGTACAAATAGGGTTTCCAGGCGTAATACGCGACATACTGCCGGTCGTGGGCGGTCGCGGTCAGCTGATCCTCGCTGAACGTTGCGAAGTCGGGCGGCGTTCCAGCAAACAACGCGCGTTCTCTCTCCGCTTCGGGCAGCGCGAAGAGATCGGCAAAATCCCGCTCATCCCGCGCCCCGAGCCTTACGCCGAGTGGTGTTATCAAAGCCAATGCCGATAGACGCGACGCGCTCCGGACCGCCATTTCAAGCGCGATCCAACCACCGAAGGAAGCCCCGGCCAAGGTGACGCCGTCGAGGTCCAATTGCGCCATCAGGTCAAGATAGAGATAGGCGAGGTCGTCAATCCGGCGGAAATCCCCGGGTGGCGTGCGCCCGTCGAACCCCGGATGACGGGGTGTGTGGACGGTCCAACTTTCCGCCAACCGGTCGATAAAAGGCTGCTGTAGGTGGCGGTAATGCTCCGCGTGAAGATACAATAGAGGCGGGCCCGAGCCCTGCACTTCGAGGTCGAGGGTCACGCTCCCGACGGTCATCTGATCCATAGAATATTGGCCTTCATAATCAGTCGCCTGCTGGTTCACGGCGACCAATTTGGATATATCTCGATTCAAGACGGTAGGCAACGGCATCCCCTTGTTTCGCAAGAGGTGTCCATTCACGCAAAACAGCTGCGTAATTACTACTCTCGTTTGCGGTACAACCCTTTTGGAAATCAGCGCTCTCACTCACCCCCACACTTCCAAGAAGCACGGCAAGAGTCAGGCAGATGGTGGCGGTCAGACGTTTCATGCAGTGAGTCTTGCATGGACTGGGGGTAAAGGGAACCTCACTGGGGAGTGGAGACCTTTAGGCATTCCGCATATTGATGAGAATCATATGACAGCGTTGTTCCAGATGCTGCTGCATGGCTAGGTTTCCTCCCAAGATCCTCCTTGCTGAGTAAATCGACACAGGCTTGGCTGCTCGTCTCACTTCGTCAGGCAAGCCCGCTGGGTCCCTTTGGGCCAAATCCAGAGTATGCTCGGGTACAGTGATAGTGGGATGCACTTCAAAGTAACCCATGGCCCGTGGGAAGTGGGCCTAGGGCAGGGCTTAGCTCTAATAGTGAGCAGGAAATTAATACCCTAAATATTGAATATTTATCTATATTAATATCATAATAACAATTACTTAAATGGTTATTGAAGCCACATCTATCGTCCGTGCAAGACGCCTTCGCGAGCGCCACTCCAGAGGAGTTATCATGGTCGCACCCGTCGAGATCGGTAAGGGCGGCGTCAAGCTTCTGATCCACAACGGGTTGCTGAAGCAGCACCAGGTGTATGACCGTCATGCGGTCGGGGAAGCGTGTCTAGCGGCCCTTGAACAGTGGGCCGGAGGTCGTGGTGCACGGTCTATGGATCAGGGGTAGGCCCTCGGAAAAGGACCGGCAGTAACTTACGAAGGCACAAACACAAAGCGGGTCACGCCCTGTTCTTAATTTCCTTGTGCGCCTGACTTTCGCCATTGCTTAACAAAGCAGACGCGACGGACAGGCGACCGTGACAGCGGCTTATGGCCAATACGCGACTTCAGTGCATCTGGCGAGATATTACAAGCTGGCTGCGATACTATTCCGGCACACCCACCTTCCGCAGGCTCTCGAACAGCTCCTTCATTACTGTTTCATCCGTCCATGGGAAATATTTGCCGATGAAGTTAATCGATAGCGCCGGTTCGAGTTTTATAGTTCTTTTGTGTGCGGTTAACGTGACAATGTCGTCCGAGGTGCGTTGATGTCAGACAATTTCTTGTTCCAGCTCAACGAACTTTAAAGACAAGCTTTCCGCGTAAATGTCGGGCTTCGCTAATCGTGTGCGCCGCGACCGCGTCCGACAGGGCGTATTCGGTGATTTCCGGAACTTGCACCGCGCCCGCCGCAATGAGTTCGAGTATCCGCTCCAGGTGCGATCGGTCACGACCGACCGCGGGCCGTAACGATTGGACATCGCCTCGCGACGCTTCCGGCGCTTTACCGCCAGACGCAATAAATGCCGCGCGACCGCCCGGTTTAAGCACGGCGAAGGAGCGTTGCACAACATCGCCGCCGGCAGTTTCAAACACCGCGTCACAGCCCGAGACCACATCGGTAAAATCCTCGACGTTGTAGTCAATAATTTCATCCACGCCGAGCCTACGCAGATAGTTATGGTTCGTAGCGCTCGCTGTCGTGATTACGCGTGCGCCGATATGCTTGGCGAGTTGAATCGCAAAACTAGCGACGCCCCCCGCACCGCCTTGAATTAAAATTGTCTCGCCTGATTTTAGGGCTAGGGTATCTTCAATCGAAATCAACGCCGTGAGACCAATCAATGCCAAAGACGCAGCTTCGATATGGCTTAGATTGTCTGGTTTCCGAGCAATAATTGACGCTTTCACGGCAATTTTTTCCGCGTAAGCGCCTTCCTGCCCCCCTGCACAAACCCCAAAGACCGCATCCCCCACGTTAAAATCATCGACGCCTTTTCCTAAGGCGCTGACAATTCCAGAAAAATCTCGACCTAGGACGTAGGGAAAGCTCGTGATCTCTCCACTCGCTCCCGATCGAACTTTCCAATCAGCCCCATTCACGCTCGCTGCGTAAACATCCACTAAGACCTCACCTGCCCCAGCAATCGGGTCTTGGACATCGCCATACCGCAATACTTCTGGCCCGCCGTGTTCTTCGATATATGCCGCCTTCATCAATGATCTCC
>JAPKDL010000189.1 GCA_028822585.1 Alphaproteobacteria bacterium
GCGCCTTCCCATGCCAGCTGTACGGCAGAGGTGGCGTGATAGGCCCCAAGGCCGCCGTGTGATCATTTGATCTAAAGAGCTTACGCACGTTACGCCGACGTCGCATGTTGGCAAAGGCAGCGAGGCCAACGCCGAATGGGGCGGTGGGTGAGCGGAAACCGAACATACAACATCACCGCCAAACGGGGAATCTTGGGCGACGTATTGAACTATCAAATGTATTATTCATCAAGAAACGTTATGAATACCGCTCCCTCGGCTCGAGCCAAATTACCCTAACACTGCCTAACTTCCGCCTTCAATGAACTGCATTCAACCCACCGATGACATCCCCAAGCTCGCTGCCTGCTTAGCTTCAAAAGCACGACATGCATCGTCATGTTCATGACCGCGAATGCCACCCCGCACCGAACCCGCCTCGACAGAGCGGAAAAAGTCGCCCCAACTATCCGGCAACCGCTTCGAGTCAGGCGGCGCCAACCATAGACGGTTAAGCAAACGTTTGCGTTCCGGCGCGTCATAATCGATGTAATCCGTTCGCGAATGACACATCACGTGATTATTCACGATCTGAAAATCACCCGGTTTCAAATACAAGGAGAACATCACGTCTTGCCGCCGTAAAATAGCGTCAAGCACATCCATTGTCTCCTGCTGCGCCTCTGACAATGGAGGCACGCCTTCAATGTTCTGCGCGGATTGTACTCGGTTGCGATTCCATTTCCCAAACACATGACCATCATAAATATCATATAACGGTTGTGCATAATACGGTGCTTCGTCCGGTGCTTCTTCGTTTTGTCGGCTGAAATAGAAATCACCATGTGCAATTTCCGCCAGATCCGGACGTTCTTCGATCAGGATTTTACGGGCGGTGACACTACTGCTCACCATGCTCTGCCCTCCAGATTTAGCGATGTTGTAACATCCCAGCGTCGCCAAATCCGTACCATCCACATGAAAATCGAGTTTGGCGTTGGATGAATACCCGCGACCACTGGCGTTGCGATATTCCGTACCAACGTCACGGACGGCCGAAATATATTGCGAAAGGCGCCCCTGTGGTCGAGCCACACCAGCATTTAACCCGATGGCCCAGTTCATGAGTTCGAATTCCTTTTCACTCAGGCCTTCGCGCGGCAACCCATGCACCAGTGCAAGACCGAGACCATGCTTTGCTTCACTAATCGCCTTGGTAATGACTGCACCTGCCGCGCCAAGTTCGAAGTTGTGGCGCGTATAATCGAAAAGAGGCAGATCCGGGACATAGGCGGCCTTTATCACCTGCGTCAGGTCGCGTCGTGCGGCGTCGTCAATGTCGTAAACCCAGGACCGATCCGTCTCAAGGTTTGCAACGCGCCATTCAGCAGGCGATTCAACGTTGATCATGCGCACTCAATCTCCTGATTTAACTAAGCGACGAAATTTGCATCGTTTCGCCAAGACGGGGAACCGTCAATGTAGAAAATTTCGCATTAAAAGAAAATATTATTGTAACGCTCCTGGACTTCACGATGCAGGTATACCCTTGAATAATACCACCCCAACGAAACAGCCCTTCAACGACATTGCCACTTTAACGGGAGTTAGCCACAACGGGCACGCTGAGATACTTTTAGGTTGCTGCGGTGGAGTATTACAACTGCCCAAAAATCAACGTTGGCAAAGTCGAGCGCTGGTTCTCCTTCGAGCTGCTCTTGGGACGATGCTAGTGGCTAACGGCAACAACACCCGTGCGCCACGAGACTGTGGCTGAATAGCTGCCACACGGCATAGCGTCGGCCTCGATGCGACATTCGCTTTTGCGGCCTGGGGAGCTGTTATGCGAGCCAGGGCTTAATCCTGATCAAAAGCGAGGCGAGCCTGCATACCTTTTACTTTGTCCCGGACATCTCTTACATCGTCGTCGAGCTTACTCACATCAAATTGTATTGCACTCGTATTGGTGGCCAACATTTCGTTAACGTTGCCTAAAAGCTTTAATGTATTCTTCATAGATTTCTCAATTTTCGGATTACTCACATTTCATCCTCCTATTTTGAATAGTCTCATGTGTTAGTTTGCTTAGAGCATAGCATCATACAATTCATCGCGATAATGGCGTTTACTTGCCCTGCGGACGCCATTTCTTTGATTCCACTAGCGCAAAAAAATCTTCGGTCATGCTGTGCAATAGATCGGGCTCTTCCAGATTCACCAAATGGCCGGTTGCCGGGACAACCGACAGCCGCACCGCGGGGCAGACCCGTTTCATGAACAGTCCCGAATTGATGGCGCCGGGGTCTTCATCACCCACAACAACATGCGCGGGCGTTTTCATCGCGCGCAGGGCTTTCTCCATGCTGAAAAGCGAAGCTCGGCGTGCCATCACCTGGCGTGTGATGTGGGCGCAGCCCTGCTCCGAATGGTTCATAAAGCGGCGGCAAAAATCCTCAAATGCGCGCGGGTTTTTGCGCTTGAGCTGAATACGATTGTCGGCCTTGCGCAACCCCTTCAGCACTTCGGCGAGGCCGCTCTCTTCGTAGAGTTTTGCGCGGGCCTCTGCGGCCAGCTTGAAGGCCTCGGCATCGCGTGGATCACCGCCGCTGCCAATGCCGATCATGGTGAGCGACATCGCCATGCGCGGATATCTCAGGCCGAAATCCAATGTCGTACGCGAGCCCATCGAACAGCCGACGATATGCGCCTTGCTAACCTTCAGGTGACGCATCACAATCGCCACGTCATCCACCGCCTTCTTGTGCGAGTAACGCGACGGCGACACGGGCACCTCGGACGGTGGATAACCTCGCGCGTTAAAAGCGATGCAATGATAGTGGCGACTGAAATGCTGAATTTGCTTTTCCCAGCTCCACAGGTCGCCGGAGAACTCGTGGGCAAAAATAATCGGTGTTCCTGTTCCCGCTGCTTCGAAGTACAGGCTTGCGCCGTCAGACTGGATATATGGCATGTTGAACTTCCTCTCTGATAGCTTCAGCAATATATAGCGGATCCAGTGTTATACAGCTAACAAGGTGCCATGCGCAGCTGCTCGATCAGGAATCCAAATTCGGAAACGCCGTTCGTATTGGGGCCTGCTGGTTCTATCGCCCTTTAAACTAAGGTTCCCCAAGTAGAATTCCCTCTCCTGCACCTTGTCGCTGTTTTGTGCCCCAATCAAGCCTCTTGGACACGCTGTGCCGTCATATAGGTATCTGACGCACGACCTGAGAGCGACCTCTGGTCTCGGTAGCAGATTTTTGCGGTTTTTGGGCTGATCGTTATTCGTCCAGACAATCTTATTGAGCCATTTTCATCAATTTTCCATCGCCGCGGTCATACGGCGAGCCGCTTCACAACCGCTCATCCCGTCGCGATGATACGACAGGCGCACCCACCGATAAATATCCACTGAATACACACTCCGCTTACCATCAGGTCAATCCTAACAAAGGCGATAGACGACCCTATTTGGGACCGCCGCGTCCAAACCAACTCGACGCTTCAATAGTGGCGAATTATTTCGCCGCTCATCTCAGTCATACTGGAACCGGAGGTGCGCGAAGTCGCTGGATAGCCACAAGGATGCTGTTGAATAGATCACCGCTGACGCCAACCTCGGCCAATTGAAACATGAAGGCGCGATTTACCGGGTTACTTTGCGGATAGTATTCGGCGTGCAATTGAACCCCCAACGCAAATCTAGAGGCATCAGAGATCCGTATGGCCTCTACGGTACCGTCTTCCACCACACCCTCAATGAGGATGCGATCCCCGGAGTCGGCAACGCCTTGACCGTGGAGCGAATTGACTCGAATTGTCTCACGGCCAAATAGCTGATCAAAAACGCCCCCGGGAGAAGATTGATGCCATGGCGGTCCGCGAGCACGACTTCTGAATAAGGATGTCGCTCTCCTGATTCCAACCTCGGCACCCGGTAGTTCATTCGCCTCGGCAAGTTTCGGTTTTCTGGATGCAGGGAACTACCAAAGGCGACACACCTTTCTTGAAAACCTCGACATACGCCAAAAGCCGGAATGCCACGATCAATACATGCTCTTGTCAATTTCCGCGCCACCGCATCACGGTTTTCGTCGTACGGCTCGTGACTAGGATGGGGTTCAGTTCCAAAGTACGATGGATGAACATTGGGGCGTGCTCCGGTCAAGAGAACACCATCGACGACCTCCAGCAAGGTCTCAATGTCTGTTATATCTGGCGCACCAGCGTGCATCATAGGCAAGGCATCAGCGACAGTCGACACAGCTTGAAGGTTCCGTTCTCCCACCCGCTGTGCGGTATAACCGCCTTCGATCTGATGTATGTTTCCAATCACGCCGACAATTGGCTTTGATAAAAATTACCTCCAGGGATGACTAATATCCATGCGCCGACATGACCTCAAGGAACAC
>JAPKDL010000054.1 GCA_028822585.1 Alphaproteobacteria bacterium
CGACCGGTTACGGTCTGATAGAAGGCCCTGTTTGGGATGATGAACGCGGCCTGATATATAGCGACGCACTCAATGGCGGCGTACACGCCCTATCGCCCAGCGGAGACATCAGTACAATCATCCCCAAACGGCGCGGTGTTGGCGGCATTGTCCAACACTCCGATAATGGCCTTCTGGTGGGAGGGCGGGAAATTTTATTTCAAAGTTACGATGGCGAGCGCCAATGTGATGTGTTGACCTCAGATGTCACCGATGTCGCCATCGGGTTTAATGATTTCACCGCCGACTCAACGGGCCGTATCTGGGCCGGATCGATCGCTTATCGTGTGTTCGCCAATGACGAGATCCAACCGGGTCACCTTCACGTCGTTGATTTAGACGGATCGATCCGTACGGTGGCGGAGGGAATACTATTGACCAACGGTATGGGGTTTTCACCTGACGGTAAAATTTTGTACCACTGCGATTCACGCTCATGTCACATCCGCGCCTATGACATTACCAATGATGGCGAAGTCGCAGGCCAATCAGTGTTGATCGACCAGCCCGGCCAAGTGACTGACGGCATGGCGGTCGCTGAGGATGGGGCAATCTGGGTCGCCATCGCGAATGGCGCACGCGTGTCTGTTTTCGAAGCTGACGGATCGCACCGCGAAGATATTCTCGTCCCAGTCCCCATGGTCACCAGTGTCTGTTTCGGCGGGGCCGATTTGAAGGATTTGTATATCGTGACCGGATCACGCGGCGGACACCAAGAAAACTGTGGCACCGTATACAAAATGCGCGTCGATGTTCCCGGCGTTCCGGTTTCTATGGCGAAGGTGGCGCTCACCGCCTAACACGCCCCAGTGACCTATACGTAAAATTAAAATCATTGAATTCCACGTCAAACGGCACACTGTGCTTATTGAAGCTAGTGTGATTCATATCCTACATTTCATCCTATTTTATGGGACGAACTTCCAAATCATCGCACTAATTGGACAAATCCGCCCAAGCATGGAGAATTAGCAGTAATCTCCCCAACACGATTAAGGATATAGAGCTCGTGCAACCGCTTCTCTTTACACCATTGACCCTCCGCGGCGTGACCTTGCCAAACCGGGTTGTTGTGTCACCTCTGTGTATGTATTCCGCAAAGAAAGGCGTGGCCACAGACTGGCATTTCGCCCATCTCAGCACCTTTGCGCGCGGTCATGCCGGCCTTGTGTTCGCCGAAGCGACAGCCGTGACTCCGGAAGGCCGAATCACGAGTGACTGCCTGGGTATATGGACCGACGAACAGGCCGAAGCATTAAAACCAATCACCCGTTTCATCGACTCCATGGGATGCGTGCCGGGCATTCAACTGGCACATGCCGGACGCAAGGCGTCGTCCCATCCACCTGCCAAGGGTGGCTCACCGCTCACCGAAGAGGACGCAGCGGACGGCTGTCCACCATGGCAAACAGTCGCACCGTCCGCCCTGCCGCTATACGCCGATGGCCCGGCGCCACACGCGCTCAGCGCCTCGGAAATTGGCGACCTGGTGGACGCCTTTGCCACCGCCGCCCGCCGCTCATACGACGCCGGGTTCCGTGTCTTGGAGATTCATGGCGCACATGGTTATTTGATTCAGAGTTTCCTGTCCCCTCTGGCCAACACTCGCAACGATGCCTATGGCGGCGACATCAACGGTCGAATGCGTTTTGCCTTGGAGGTCACCGAAGCGGTGCGCGCAGCGTGGCCAGAAGATTTGCCATTATTCTTTCGCATTTCAGCCGTCGATGGTCCCGCGAATGGCTGGTCATTAGAAGACTCCGTCATTTTATCCAGGGCGTTGGCAAAACGCGGCGTCGACGTGATCGATTGTTCGGCGGGCGGCATTTTGGGCGCGCCCGCGTTCCGCGCCAAGGACGACGGCCAACCCATGCGCCGGGGCGACGGCGAACGCCCGCCGGGATTCCAAGTGCCTTACGCCGAACGCGTCCGCAACGACGCCAAGGTAAAGACCATGGCGGTCGGCGTCATCTTCGACCCAGAACAGGCCGAAGCAATTTTACAGGAAGGCCTAGCTGACCTGGTCGCATTAGGGCGGGAAATTATGTACAATCCATTCTGGCCCTTACACGCTGCTGAAGCCCTCGACGCCGATCCAAAATTCTCTATGTGGCCGGAACAATATGGCTGGGCCGTCAAACGAAGATCGGAAATCACCGGGTTTGCAGGTATTCGCAACACCCGGGCCAAGTAGCGAAAAGCGATAAACATGGGAGTATATCATGAGTGATTTGGAAGTCTGCCCTTTCGACGCGCCGTTGGGTGCCGAAATTCGCGGTGTGGACATTAGCAAACCTTTGACCCCAAGCGCCGTCGAAACCATTCGTACAGCCTGGCATGATCATCTAGTGTTGTTGTTCCGCGACCAGGACATGAGCGACGCACAGCATTTTGCATTCACTGCACAGTTTGGCACTCTGGATTACCCGCCTGAGCTACTATTGGCGATTGCAGCTGGCGAAGTTCGGGTGGAAGACGAACCAATGGCGATCAACGTCATCTCCAACGTAATCGAAAACGGAAAACCCATAGGCGTTCTAGGAAATGGCGAAGCGTTTTGGCATAGCGACAGCACATTCGTCGAAATCCCGCCTGCAGCTAGCCTGCTACGGTCACTTGAAGTCCCAGACTCCGGTGGGGACACATATTTCATGAATATGTACCAAGCGCTGGAAACACTACCCGATGAGTTGCGGCAGGCAATCAAAGGCAAATCATCGAAACATGATGCGGCCTATTCCAGTTCCGGCAAACGGCGCCCGCAATTCACCGAATTAGATCCCAGTAAAAGCACCGGCCCCATTCATCCATTGGAGCGAACCCATCCGGACACCGGTCGAAAATCCCTTTATCTGGGCCGCCGCTTGGGCAGTTATATCGTTGGTTTGCCCTTGGACGAAAGTGAAGATTTACTGGACCGCATATGGGACCATATCACTGAAGGCGACTTTATTTGGGCGCAGCAATGGCGGGTGGGAGATTTGGTGTGGTGGGACAATCGCTGCGCTATGCACCGGCGCGACGCCTTCGACCCGAATGTCCGGCGAACCATGCATCGCACCCAATTGGCGGGTGATCGACCGTATTAGACTTCGCGCAATAATACTGACGAGGTGACAGCCGGGTGAAGACCGCTCAAAACCTCGGTTTGGATTTCTTCTGCACCCCGCCAAATCATGTTACCCGCCACATATACAATGACCGCCAATCCGACATACGCAATCCATTTATGGGTTTGAATTAACGTCGCCACATAGTTGGCGACCGCCCCCATCAAGGCGACAGAAAGCACCAGTCCAAACACGAGCAATTCAACATTATCCCTAGCAGCGCCCGCCACGGCCAAGACATTGTCGAGCGACATGGTGACGTCGGCGACGATGATATTTACCATTGCCGCAAACATCGTGGTCGGTGCCGCTTTTATCAAAGCACTGTCCGACTCTTCATCATCACCGGCTTCCACATCGCGCAGTTCCCGCCACATGCGCCAACACACCCACGTCAACAACAAACCACCCGCCAGCAGCAGACCAATAATGTTGAGCAGTTGCACCACAAACACTGCGCAGATGATACGAATGATCGCGGCGGCGGCGATCCCATAAATGATAGCGCGGCGACGTAAATCTGGTGGCAACCCGGCGGCGGCGACACCCACGATGATTGCATTATCCGCAGATAACACGATGTCGATGACAATGACTTGAAATAACGGCCACAACCAGGCCGGGTCGAATTGCAACAACGAGTCAAACAAGCCTGTTTTCTCCTTTACCGGAAGCGTCGTCCCGGACGTAACTTAGGCATCCTGATATAGTGACTAAACCCTAGGAATTGAAGATTGGGTTATGCGCTTCAGATACGATTAATTATGAGAATAATATTGTATGAGTCCGAACAAAAAAAGCCGTTACCTCGTGCGCGATTGAATAAAGGTGCCTGCTTCCACCAATCCGTCGCGCCCTTCGGACAGTAACGGTGAGAACAAATGCCAGACATGCACCATCCCGTCCCACGCCTTCAACGTCGCGTCCACGCCCGCCGCCTGCGCGCGCTCAACCAACCGCGCGGCGTCGTCCAATAGAATTTCAGACGTCCCCACCTGCACCAGCAACGGCGGCAATCCAGACAAATCAGCATGCAAAGGCGACGCCAGTGGGTTGGCGATATCCGCGCCATTCAAATAAAGCCCCGCGAACCAATCCAGGATCGTCGTATCCAGCATCGGGTCTTCATCGCGTTTGGTCTTAAAGCTAGTCCCCGTTCCCGCCAAATCTGTCCAGGGAGAAATGCACACGCCGCCCGCAGGCATCGGCAGGCCCGAATCGCGGATCGACACCAAGGCTGAAACCACTAATCCACCACCTGCGGAATCACCCGCAACGGTAATTTTCGATGGATGCGCACCTTGTGACAGCATCCATTTATATGCAGACACCGCGTCGTCAACAGCGGCGGGAAAGGGGTGTTCTGGCGCCAAGCGATAATCCAGCGCCAATACTCTCGCGTCCGCGTCTCGGGATAGATGGTAAGTCAGCAAGCGATGTGTATTCAATGACCCTTGAACATAACCACCGCCGTGCAAATACAGCACCTGCCGGTTCAAATTCGTTCCCGGTGCCGCCACCCATTCGGCGGAACAACCGCCCGCGGACACCGGCTCGACCAGCGCATCATCCGGGGCTGGGAATTTTTCGCCCAACTCTTCCATGCGCGCCCGCATCGCGGGGACCGTGAGTGGATCCGGGCGCTCCCGTTCCCGCAACAACCCCACCAGTTTCTCACGTTGTTCCGCTGACATATCCGCGACTCCTCATTTATTATTTTGTCGTCATAACCCCGCCATCCCGCGGTTCAGCAGGCGGCGACTCTCGCATACATGCAGGCGCGCTCGGCCATCACCAGAGAAGGCCCGTCCCCATTTTCATCCCAAATAGCGACGGCGTTCCACAAATCGTGGTTTCTACACGCCACCAAGGCCTCGCCAAATTTTGTGAAAGACTCCAGCGGCTCGATTGCGTCCAGAGTGGACAATGGCTCCAGGATTTACAAGGCTCCCGCCTTCCCTTTCACGGCGACCTTATCAAGTTCCAGCAGAACAAATTGGTCCGCGACGATCCCCAGACAATTCTCTCATCCGTCGCGACAGATGCGACATGGCCTGCATTCGCCGTCACCACTGACTAACTTGATAAAAAATACTTCAATGTGTCCGCCAGCATGTTGTTCGTGCTGCCAAACGGATAAATGCCATTCCTGGATACGAAAATGTTGTTATCCTACCACAATCTAGACTGACAGCCTTGCACGTTCGGACTTCGTAAAGCACTGTGAGCGTTCTTATTCACGCAGATTAGCCTCGACAAGTGGTCGGACTTCGTTCGCTAGGAGTTGAATGGTACGCAAGACAATGCGTTGGTCCATGCCCAACCATTGAATGCGGGCAATCAACCGGGTAAAGCCTGTTGTTCGGGACAACCGCACCAATTCTTCAGCGCATTCCTCCGGCGACCCAAGGATAACTCGTCCTGCAATCAATTCCTCCAAGTCCAACTGCGCTTTCCCCGACCCCACCACGTTCGTGAAAAGCCCCCATTGCCCGAAAATACGGTAACTCGCCTCTAAAAATGGGCCGGCTTCACGCAGCGCCGTTTCCCGATCTGACGCCACCACGATGTTGCGCAACAAGGGAAACTCAACCGGCGCCGGCTTCCCAAGCTGTTTCAGCGTATCCTGATACAATACGGCCTGCCGGGTGATAACCTCTTCCGTCAAATGCGACGACGCCACCCAGCTATCACCCAGTGACGTATCCGACAATCGTGCCGCACGTTCGACCGCCTTGTCCACACTGCCGCCATACCACATCGGGGGGCGCGGCTGTTGCATCGGTTTCAACGCCAACTCCAATCCGTCGGCTTGAAAATGCTTGCCGTCGAAATCAACCCGTTCTTCCATCCACAGGCGCTTTATCAGAGTCAGGGATTCGACGTAGCGCCCAATCCGGCGACTGTGATCGAGGCCCAGAATTTTAAACTCATCCTCTTGCCACCCCGGCGCGACTCCAAACGTGAACCGGCCCTCAGATACAATATCCAACAGCGCCGCCTGTTGCGCGACATGAAGCGGATGGAACAAAGGTAGCACTAGCATACAGGTCGCCAGCGACATATCACCGCTTTCCGCTGCAAGGCGCGTCAGTGTTTCCAACGGTGGATACCATGCAGATGACCCATAAGACAGATGATTGCCTATGGCCACACCGTCAAAACCAACGTCCCGCGCCACCCGAACCTGTTCAATATGTTCGGCGAATTTGGTCGCCTGATTATCTCTCGGTGGGTGTTCCGAACTGATGAATAAGGTTAACTGCATCTTGCCAATCCTAATTTGTGTCGCCGCCTCCTTGACCAAAGGACGTTCTTGAACCTTGCTTATGACCGGCGGGTGCCTTTTTATTGCCTATTGAGTTTAGGGTATACCAGCGGGAGATTAAACTTGGCCGACGGAAAGAATATTTTACTCATCGTTGTAGATCAATGGCGTGGCGAAGCGGTGCCTGCATTGGGGCACCCTTGTCTGCGGACACCAAATTTAGACTCCCTATGCGCCGACGGCGTCACCTTCCGCAATCATTTCACCCAAGGTGCCCCCTGCGGTCCTGGCCGAGCGTCGTTATTGACCGGCCAATACGTGATGAACCACCGCGTGGTTTCAAACGGCGTTCCCATGGACGCGCGGCATACTAATATATCTCATGTTATTCGCGACATGGGGTATCAACCGGCCCTGGTCGGATACACAACAACCACACCTGACCCGCGCGAAACATCGGCAAATGACCCCCAGTTCAAGGTGTTGGGCACCAATATGCAAGGTTTTCGTGTCGTCAGTTCCTTCGAACCTAATAAAATACCGTATTTTAACTGGTTACGCGCCAAGGGGTACCCGGTGCCGGAACGGCCGCTGGATATCTGGCTACCAGAAGACAACGATGCAGCGCCGGGCGCAACGACGTCCGCAGCCCGCATTCCCAAAGAATTATCGGATTCTACCTGGTCCACCGAAAGTGCGTTGGAGTATCTGCAGGGACCAGAAACCGATCCATGGTTTCTCCATCTGGGATATTACCGTCCCCATCCGCCCTTTATCGTCCCAGCCCCCTACAACACCTACCATGACCCTGCCGACGTTCCTGCGCCCACACGTGCCGCCACACCGGAACAAGAAGCCGCACAGCACCCCCTTCTGGGTCATTACATGCGAGCCATCAAGCAACGTAAGTTCTTTGAAAATGGGGAAGGACTTTCATCCGAAATGTCGGAAGACGAAGTCCGTGTCATGCGCGCGGCCTATTACGGCATGATGAGCGAGGTTGACGCCAATATTGGTCGGGTCATCGACCATCTGAAAGAAACAGGACAATACGAAAATACGCTTATTATCCTGACCAGCGACCATGGCGAACAACTAGGCGACCACTATTTGCTGGGCAAGGTAGGATACTTCGATGAAAGCTTCCACATCCCCTTGGTCATCTGCGACCCGTCCAAGGACGCGGATGCCACACGGGGGAACATTGTTGACGCCTTTACCGGCTCCATCGACGTCATGCCAACCATCTTGGATTGGATGGGTGCCAAAACGCCCCGCACTTGTGACGGAACCTCGCTGACGCCATTTTTGCGCGGCGTCACGCCCGCTGATTGGCGCACGGAAATACAATTCGAATTTGATTTCCGAACCTATTTCGCGGACGCCCACAACAGTGTGCTGGGTCTTGACATTGATCAGTGTTCGCTCGCGGTCATTCGGGATGAAAATTACAAATATGTTCATTTCGACGCCTTGCCACCACTTTTCTTCGATTTGGAAAAAGACCCCGGCCAGTTCAACAATCTTGCGGAGGACCCCGCCTATGCCGGACGGGTTCTGGAATATGCGCAGAAAATGCTAAACTGGCGGCTGCACTATGCCGAAAGGACGTTAACTGGCTATTCCTCAAGCCCGAACGGGTTGCTGGATCGCCTGCACGGATAGACATCGGCCTTAAATTTGAAAAATCACACGATAAATTTTGAATGATGGAGAACACAAATGCCCGAGTATGAATTCCTTAAAGTTAATCGCGAAGACAAGCTGACGCTCATCACCATTAATCGACCGGAAGTTTACAATGCCCTGCATTCGCCCGCGCATTTTGAATTCGAAAAAGTCTTTGATGATTTCCGGGACGATCCCGATCAATGGATTGCGATCATCACAGGCGCGGGCGACAAGGCGTTCAGCGCGGGCAATGATTTAAAATACCAAGCCTCGGGCGGAGATCGCAAACGATCACCCAACGGATTCGCTGGTCTGACATCTCGTTTCGATCTGAACAAACCGGTGATCGCGGCAGTTAACGGGTTCGCGATGGGCGGCGGATTTGAAATTGCGCTGGCCTGTGATCTGATCATCGCGTCTGAAAACGCCATCTTTGCCTTGCCAGAACCGCGCGTGGGACTGACTGCAGGCGCCGGTGGCATGCACCGGTTGCCGCGTATGATCCCCGCCAAACAGGCAATGGGCATGATTCTGACAGGGCGCCGGGTTCCCGCCAAAGAAGGGCTCTCCCTAGGGTTTGTCAACGAAGTCGTGCCGCAAGCTGATGTGGTGAACGCAGCGAAACGTTGGGCCACTCAGATTTTGGAATGTTCGCCCATGTCTGTCCGCGCCTCCAAACAATCGGTGTATCGCGGTCTTGACGAAGACAGTTTGGAAGCCGCTATCGCCACGGAATACCCGGCGCGAAAGGCGTTGAACGAAAGCGCAGATTTCATTGAAGGCCCCAAAGCGTTCGCAGAAAAGCGGCCGCCGAAATGGTCAGGCGCGTAAGCGTCATTGGCTGGGGACGCGAGACATGCCATTTGACATCACTCCAATTGACGACAAACCGGCAGCTCAAATTAAGGGGTTGGATTTGTCCCAACCCCTTGACCCTGCTGTGTACCGAGCGCTTGTTCAAACATTATCCAAGTACCCTGTCTTGGTGTTTCATGGACAAGACCTTGACGCCGCAGCGTTCCACGGTTTCACTCGAAGGTTTGGAACGTTGCAGGAACATGTGCTGCATAAATACCGGCACGCTGAATTTCCCGGATTGTCCTGGTTGACCAATGTCGCGTCGGATGGGTCAGTGGATGAGTTCGGCGTGCGCCGCGCCACCACCTGGCATTCCGATGGCAGTTACACCGCCATCCCCCCAACCCTTGGAATCCTGCATGCTTATGAAACGCCCCCCACGGGCGGCGGGACGCTGTTTATCGATATGGGCGCGGCGTTTGACCGATTGACGCCCGCGTTGCAAACACGGTTACGAGGATTAACCGGCCTGCATCGTCATGGTGCCGGGCCGGGCGGCGACATGTATGACAATTCGCTATCAGACAAGCAGAAAGAGAATCATCGCGACGTTTTCCATCCCGTCGTGACGCAACACCCGGATAGCGGCCGCCCCATTTTGTACGTCAACGAAACGCACACCCACAAATTTGAAGGCATAAATAAAACCGACTCTATCGCGCTGGTAAACGACCTTGTAGCGCAAGCGGTGCAGCCGGACGCGATCTACCATCATCAATGGACGCCGGGCGATATGCTAATTTGGGATGAACGCAGCACCATACACCGGGGCGAAGGGGATTATACGCCGACGGCGCGCCGAATTATGTTGCGCGCCATCATTGACCAAATAAGTATCCACGAATGAAATAAAATCAGGGACATTCCCGAAACAGGACTATAAACTGGACAGGCAAACTCCTAATTCAGGTAAAGATGCTGGTAGCGCTTGAGCATAGCCCAGTTGGCATGTTAATCTTGTAATAGGGAGGGCTTGCACCCAATTCTTGATGACTAACCCGTGAAATGTAGATTTACGAACATCAATATCGTTACGACGGGGTCTATCGCGAGTAAGTACTGGGGGTAACGCCAAAACAAATTGGGCGCCGTTTCGAGAATTTCCGGAACCAAACGCACTTGATCGAAAGATGAAATGTATTGGATCGGGGATAAGAATTCGGTCGGCTAAAGCGAAACAGGAAACCAAGTGAGTCGCAATGAACACATCACAGTATGAAGCGCCAGGATCCGTCGATGAGGCCGTCGCTCTTTTAGCGAACGCGAAGGGGAACGCCCGCGTTCTCGCGGGAGGGACAGACCTTCTGGTTCAAATAAGAATGGGCATGGCCGACCCCGCACTTATCGTCGATATCAAGAAAATTTCGGAAATGACGACCGTAACCGCAGAAAATGGCGGCTTTCGTATCGGTGCCGCCGTATCGGGCGCGGAATTGAATGAAAATGCTGCGGTAAAGTCCATGTGGCCGGGCATCGTCGAAGCCATGGATCTCATTGGCTCCACACAAATTCAAGGTCGGTGTACGCTAGCGGGTAATTTGTGTAATGCGTCCCCAGCTGCGGACAGCGTACCAGCGATGATCGCCGCAGACATGACCTGCACCATCGCTGGACCAAACGGCCGCCGAGAAGCGTCGGTTGGGTCGATTGCAACGAGCCCCGGAAAAACCTCTCTGGCCGACGGTGAAATAGTTGTTAGCCTCTTCGTACCTGCGCAAAACGCGACAGGGGGCGACGCCTACCTGCGCTTCATTCCTCGCACGGAAATGGATATCGCGGTTGTTGGCGTAGGCGTTAACTTAACGCTAGACGGTAACGGTGTCTGCACAGCGGCGCGCGTGTCGCTGGGTGCTGTCGCGCCAACGGCGTTGTTGGTTGATGACGCCGCCAAAGCGCTGATCGGCACAAAGGTCGATGATGCGGCGATGGATAATCTGGCCGCTGCGGCCAGCGCCGCCTGTAACCCGATTAACGATAAACGGGGCACAATTGAATTCCGCACGAAAGTGGCGGGCGTCATCGCGCGACGCACCGCTGCAATCGCCTTAGAGCGCGCGAGGAGCAACTAATGGCTAAACATCACATCAGCACAACAATTAATGGGGAACCGGTCGAGTTCCTTTGCGAAACTCAACAAACCTTGCTCGACGTTCTGCGCGACGAACTGGGTCTGACGGGCAGCAAAGAAGGCTGCGCCTCCGGGGATTGCGGTGCCTGCAGCGTCACAGTCGATGGACGGTTGGTCTGTTCCTGTCTGGTGCTTGGCGTTGAAGCCGAAGGCCATTCGGTTGAAACAATCGAAGGCATGGCGGACGGTGAAAACCTGCACCCATTGCAACAGAAATTCCTGGAAGAAGCCGCGCTTCAATGCGGCATCTGTACACCGGGCTTTTTGATTGCGGCAAAATCCTTGCTGGAAAAAAACAACAACCCAACAGAAACGGAAGTCCGCTATTGGCTCGCGGGCAACCTTTGCCGCTGCACCGGTTACGACAAAATCATCCGGTCTGTCCTTGATGTCGCTGCGGACATGCGTAGCGCTTAATCCGGCACCGAGTCGTTGATTTTAAAAGGGCCGCGTCAGAAATGATGAGGCCCTTTTTCATGGCTGGCCCGAATTTACAGCTTCCGCCAGTTTGACAGGCAAGAGATGTTTACACATAAATTGGCGGGACGGTTCACCATTCCAACAATGGACGAAATCATATGACGGACGATGCACTCTGCAAAACAATCACGGTTATCCCTAAAACGACAGCTGTTGGCGCCACGATTGGCGAAATCGATCTTACGCAAACGGTTACCAATGAGACAGTTAGGGAAATCCACACCGCATTGATGCGCCATGGCGTCATATTCTTCCGTGATCAACATCTCACCCCCAAGCAGCACGCCGATTTTGCGCGGCCCTTTGGACGCATGCGGATCGCCACACACACCTCATTCGAAATTTTTGAAGGCGTGCCGGAAATGTCAGTCCTGATCAACGATAAGGACCGCCCCCCGAACGTGAACCATTACCACAGCGACGGCATCTTCCGGCAATCGCCCGAATTCGCCTCCATCCTGCGCGCGGTCGAATGCCCTGTTGCGGGTGGCGACACGATCTTCATTGGCGCCGCCGCGGCGTATAATGGCCTTTCGGAGTCAATGAAGGCGTATCTAAGCAACAAAAACGCCATCCACAATTTCATGAAACTTCATGGCAGTCCCAAGAAAAATAGATCATGGGAAGGCGACGGTGCCGCACGCATGGAGCGAGCCCAAAAGGCGAACCCACCGGTCATCCATCCCTTGGTGCGAATTCATCCCGTCAGCGGGCGAAAAAGCCTATATATTTCCGAATCTTTCACCATGGATATCGAAGGCTTACCACAGGAAGAAAGTCGAGGTCTATTAACGTTTTTGTTTCGACATTGCGCGCTACCTGAATATCAATGCCGGTTTCATTGGCGGCCTGGCTCGATAGCGTTTTGGGATAATCGCGCGACCCAACATTACGCCGTCGCGGATTATTGGCCGGAACGGCGCTTAATGCACCGCGTGTCCATTGAAACTGACGAACTGGGGTCTGGCGAAGCTTGGCCTAACGCCGCATAGCGCCCATATCCAATACAGGCTTGGCGTGGCCCAATTTTTCTGGCAGATACGAGTTCCATCAAGCAAACACACAACCGCTTGCCGTAATATTGGATTCAAGGAATGACCGACACTGAAGGCGGCGATTTTATCCGCGATATTATCCGCAAGGATTTAGAAGCGGGCGCAACGCCTATCGTTACTCGCTTCCCACCCGAACCCAATGGCTATCTTCATATTGGCCATGCAAAATCTATTTGTCTGAATTTTGGGGTCGCGGAAGAATTTGGCGGCGTCTGCCATCTGCGATTCGACGATACAAACCCCGCCAAGGAAGACGTCGAATATATCGAATCGATCCAGGAAGACTTGCGCTGGCTGGGATTTGATTGGGGCGATCATTTGCATTTCGCCTCTGATTATTTTGAACAACTCTATGACTGGGCCCTGCATTTGATCGAGGCTGGCAACGCCTATGTGGACGATTTGTCGGCTGATGAAATCCGCGAATATCGCGGCACCCTGACCGAACCTGGCCGCAACTCTCCACACCGGGACCGGTCTCCATCAGAAAATGCAACGCTGTTTGAACAAATGCGCAACGGCGACTTCCCCGATGGGGCGAAAGTACTGCGCGCTAAAATCGACATGAGTTCCGGCAACATCAATCTACGTGACCCGGTTTTGTACCGCATCATGCGCACGACGCATCCACGCACTGGTAACACCTGGAATATCTACCCGAATTACGATTTCGCCCATGGACAGTCCGACGCCATCGAAGGCGTCACCCATTCGCTGTGCACGCTGGAATTCGCCGATCACCGGCCTTTGTATGATTGGCTTCTGAATAACCTTCCGGTCCCTGGCCACCCCCGCCAATACGAATTCGCGCGTTTGAACTTAACCTATACCATGTTGTCGAAGCGCCGCCTGATGCAATTGGTCGTCGACGGCCATGTGGACGGATGGGACGACCCCCGTATGCCGACAATTTCCGGGTTGCATCGGCGTGGTATTCCCGCCGCCGCCATTCGCGATTTCGCCCAACGTATCGGGCTGACCAAAAGCAATAGCACCGTGGAATATGCGTTGCTGGAACATTGCGCTCGGGAACTGCTCAACAAGACAGCGCAGCGCCGAATGGCCGTACTGCGCCCGTTAAAAATCGTCATCGAAAATTACCCCGAAGGCGACGGCGAATTACTGGACGCTGTCAACAACCCGGAAAATGAAGCCGATGGGATGCGACAGGTGCCCTTTTCCAAGGAAATATACATCGAACATGACGATTTCATGGAAGACCCGCCGAAGAAATTCTTCCGCCTCGGCCCCGGTCGCGAAGTCCGGCTGCGGTACGCCTATTTCCTGACGTGTCGGGAGGCGATCAAGGACGGTGCGGGCAAAATTGTGGAGCTGCGATGCACCTATGACCCGGAAACACGCGGCGGAAACGCACCCGATGGCCGCAAGGTCAAAGCAACTTTACATTGGGTGTCCGCGGCACACGCGAAACCGGCAGAAGTGCGTCTCTACGACCATCTATTCACGTCGGAAAACCCTGGCGCAAACGATGACATTTCCAGCGACATCAACCCGGATTCTCTGGAAGTTCTTCAGAACTGCCAGCTAGAACCCGCCTTGGCCGACGCGCCCCTGGATGAAACGCTGCAATACGAACGGTTGGGTTATTTCTGCCCTGATACGACAAGCACACCGGACAAATTGGTCTTCAACCGCACCGTTGGGTTGCGCGATGTGTGGGCGCGGATGCAAAAACAGGCGGCTAATTCTAAAGGGCGTTGATTTCACGCTCAAACATCATCTTCCGCCATCCATACTTCCTTGTTGAAAGCGACATGGTCACCGAAATAATGCACCTTCCGGTCGAGTTCAGCGACGTCGCCGGGGGTGTATGTCTTAACCGCAGAATCAAGCCAGGTCGCACCGTCGCGTTCATTCACCCATGGGTCGGCGGATTGCAGAGTGCTTTGGCGCTGCGTAATGTCCCAAATATAATAGTGATGTGGCACGATGACTTTTGGGCGTAACCGCTCAATAATCGACTCCACATGTTCCCACCCCATGACATGGCGAGATGTATCGATAGGCAACAACACGATATCGATGTCACCCAACATATCCCACACGAAATCCGGCGGGTTGTGCCGATTGTCGCCCCAATCGAGAATTCGGAGACCGCCGGTTTCCACCACGATTAAACAATGGTCCCAGGACCGGGGATTATTGGGCGGTTCGATGTCGATGCCTTCAAATTCTTTGATGAGTCGCTTGAAATCATAGATCGCCGCTGACGAATCAGTCGCGTGCTTATCGGCAATCCCAGTGATAGTTACATCGCCGAACGAATAGGTTCCAATCAAGCGATCGATTAAAACACTGGCGTCCAATCGATGTAGCGCATCGTGGTCAAAATGAGCATGCGTAGACACGCCAATGTCGACTTCTACCACGGGGAAGTCCTTGAAATACCAGTCCCAGCTTCTCATTGGATAATTCCGCCACGGATCAAGCATAATGGTGATTCCGGCAGGCGTGGTAATCTGGAACGCCGAACTTCCAAAAAACGCCAATTCGACGGGCCCCTTGGGGGACAGGTCGGCCTTCCGCTGAAATTCCATCATGCGGTTGTGGTTGGTCATTCTACGCCAAGTGTTGAGTCCAGAATCGATATTAGCCATGTCGCCCTCCAAACCGTGATGCGGAAATTAGCGACAAACTGGACAAAGCGTCAAGATTTCCCTCTGATTAAACACAATCAATTGAAGGAGGGATGTTATGGGTGACATGTTAAAGGGACGAACAGCGTTGATTACCGGATCGACCAGCGGCATCGGCGCAGCCTTTGCGCAAGCGTTGGCCGGCGAAGGCGCGGCGATCATGTTGAATGGGTTCGGTGATTCGGGGGAAATCGAATCTCTGCGCGCCGCCATCGCTGATGATTACGGCGTACCAGTGTTTTACAACGGCGCAGACATGACAAAACCTTATGAAATTTGTGACATGGTCGCGGATGCAACGGACCGTCTCGGCAAAGTCGATATTCTGATGAACAATGCTGGGCTGCAACATCGCGACATGGTGGACGACTTTCCTATGGATAAATGGAACGCCCTGTTCGCCGTCAACGTCACCGCGCCCTTCATCGCCACACAGGCTGTGTTACCACAAATGCGCGCGCGCGACTGGGGCCGCATCATCAACACAGCGTCGGCCAACGCGTTCATCAGTTCGCCGGGCACGTCGGCCTATACAGCGACGAAACACGCCATCATGGGGTTCACTAAATCGGTCGCGTTGGAAACCATTGAGACCGGGATCACCTGCAACGCAATTTGCCCCGGGACAGTCCGCACAAATATGAGCGAACACCGCATTGACGCCTTCGCAGCGGAACGTGGTGTCTCAAAGGAAGAGGCGCTAGACGCCTATATTGACAAGAAATTACCCTACCACCAGCCCATGCGACGCTTCATTACGGTCGAGGAAATCGCTGCCGGTGCGGTTTATCTGTGCAGCGATGCGGGGGCGGCCATGCGCGGCGCCGCGTTCACCATCGATGGAGGCTGGATCGCGCGCTAGGTCACTTGCCTAAACGGGCGGCCTCTTCATTCATCACAAGCGCGACGCGGCCTTGCGCCTGGCGTCCCAACACCAAGGCCATCGCCTGCTGGAAGTCTGGCAAGGCGAAGGTCGCCGACACTCGTGGATTCAGGTGGCCTTCATCAAACCATGCGAAAAGTTGCGTCATCATCGCCGCGAGGCGGTCCCCATATTTGTCGCGCACATCGTCCGGACTCCATCCCATGTAATACCCCATGTTCAATCCGCAAACGGTAATGTTCTTCACCAATAGAATATTCGCTGGAATTTGCTGAATTGTCCCGGCGGCGAACCCAACCGGCATGATTCGGCCTTCCGGCGCGATACAGCGCAACGACTGTTCGAAGACTTCGCCGCCAACGGGGTCGTAAATGGCGTCTACGCCGCGCCCATTGGTCAAGTCCAGCACTTGATCGCGAAACGGTCCATCACGGTAATTGATGGCGTGATCGGCACCATGGCTGCGCACAATATCGAGCTTCTCCGCTGACCCTGCCGTGGCAATGACATTGGCGCCAAGAATTTTACCAATCTCGACCGCCGCCACGCCGACGCCCCCAGCTGCGCCATGCACCAGTAGGGTCTGGCCTGCTTCAAGGCGTAAGAGATGTGGCCATACGAGCGCCGCATACGACGTACCGTAGGAATTGGTGAAACAAATCGCCTTGTGAAATTCCAAGCTGTCAGGGATTTTAAATGTATTCACCTCGAACGCTACGGTTTCCTCCGCCAATCCACCCCAATCGATCACGCTGGCGACCCTGTCGCCAACCTGGAAACGCGTCACCCCGTCCGCGACTTCAGTGACGACGCCGGACACCTCGGTGCCGGGCACAAACGGCAGTGGCGGTTTTCGTTGATACTTGCCCGCAACAATGAGGCTTGTCGCGAAACTCACCCCCGCTGCTTGTGTTTTAATACGCATTTGACCGGGCTGCAGCATCGGGTTCGGACATTCCGCCAACTGCAACTTGTCGAATTCCGTCCATTCCTCAACCAGTACGCCACGCATCTATTTATCAATCCTTATAGGTCGGGTCCAAACGGTCACAAAGACGCAGGCACGCAGCCCAATCTTTGCCGCCCTCAAGAAAGTTACCCGCGTTCATAAACTGTTGATGCGCGTATTCACATGCCTCCTTGCTGGGCACGAGATAATTGCCTTCCCCCGCCGACAACGCCGCAATTTGGCCCTGACACGCCATTTCCAGCCAATGATGATTAATCACGCATTCCTGCGCCGACCCACCCGTCACTAAGGCTCCGTGGCTCCGTAACAACATGTACTTGCCGCCATCCAAATCATGCAGAAGACGTTCGGTCATGTCGGGGTCGAATTCGAATCCATTGAAGTCGTGATACTTCATTTCACCGTAGAACCGCATAGCGTGTTGGTTGATTGGCAACAACCCGTCCTTGTGCGCACACACGCCCATCATATTCGGCGTATGTGTGTGCAGGGTGGCGTTAAGGTCGGGTCGATGGCGCAGCAATCCAGCATGAATGATCAGGGCACCGCCGTGCATTGTGCCCATGCCTTTGGGCTCCATGACATTGCCGTCGAGATCACAGGTCAACAGCGAGGACGCCGTCACCTCCATAAACATCTCATCTGTACGTTTCACCAACATCCGGTCCGGCGCATCGGGCACCCGCAGAGCGAAGTGATTGTATGTCATGTCGTTGACGCCGTAATGCGCCAACACCCGGTGACCCGCGGCCAAGGTGACGCGGGCTTCCCATTCCGCCGCGCTGACGCGATCGCGCACCGACCCTGATTTTCCAACCAATTGTACGGTCACCCATGTACTCCTTAGTTCGCGCGGTTAGCCGTGTGGCATTAAAATTTGGCGCACAGTCGCATTTTGTTGCAATAAATCAAATCCCTCGTTAATGCCGTCGAACCCGACGCGTTGGCTTAACAAGCGATCTACAGGCAATCGGCCCTGTCGGTACAGGCTGATGAAGCGGGGAATATCGCGCACAGGTACGCAACTGCCCATATAGCTGCCCTTGATCGATTTTTCTTCGGCGACCAGATTCGATTGAATGAACGAAAATTTCGCCGTGCTGGGCGACAGTCCGGCAGTAACGACCGTGCCGCCATACCGGGTAACGCCATAGGCTGTCTCCATCGCGGGAATGGCGCCAGCCAAATCAACCGCAAAATCGACACCGCCATTAGTAATATCGCGCACCTGCTGGACATGGTCCGGATCGGTCGCGTTGACGGTGTGCGTGGCGCCCAATTGACGCGCAAGACCAAGCTTTTCATCACTAAGGTCAATGGCGACAATGGTTTCCGCCCCTCCAAGTTTAGCGCCCAGCAAGCCGTTAAGGCCCACGCCGCCTAATCCAATTACCGCAACCGAATCCCCGGGCAGAATGCGCGCGGTATTAATCACGGCGCCTACGCCTGTCATCACTGCGCAACCAAAGATCGCAGCTTCATCCAGCGGCAAATCTTTATCGATGACGACGACCGACCCTCGATCCGCAACAGCATATTCTGCAAAACACGACACACCACTATGATGTGCAAGCGCAACGCCATCCGCATCATGCAGACGGCGACCGCCGCCCATCAGATCACCCGCCGCCTTGGAAACCGCGGCAACTTCACAAACCTGCGGACGGCCTTCCAGACATCGACGGCACCGACCACAGCTTGGGCTGAACTGAAAGACGATATGGTCGCCGACCGCCACATCCGTAATGGAAGAGCCGATTTCAACGACTTCTCCAGCGCCTTCATGCCCCATAACCATCGGTACCGGACGCGGCCGAGACCCGTTCATGACTGACAAATCCGAATGGCAGAGGCCGGCGCCGCCAACCTTAATCATCATTTCATTCGGGCCCGGCGGGTCCAACTCTATTTCTTCAATCGAAAGCGGTTTGCTTTTTTCAAATGGTTGCGGCGCATCGGTCTGGCGCAAGACAGCGGCTTTTATTTTCATGATACTCCCCTTTAATTATTGATGTTCAAAACACCTACAGTCGCCTTTTCAAACGATCCGGATTCATCAATAAAACAGATATTAAATCGCGATCTTCCAATACGCCATGCTCGATCCATCGACACAATATCAACACCCATTAGGGAATGCAGTATAATATGACTTGATAGTTGTTTATTCGTCTACTTTTTTATTTTCGTGAATATAATTTAGGCACTGTGATGAAAATCACTTCGTTAATTTACATTAATGAGTTTAATGCCTACATAAAGACACCTTAACTAGGCGATTCCCGATGCCAGATAGCCGTTCATATATTTTCGACGCCCAGAGAGCCGCTTTGGCGGATTGGACCAACCAGGAAATTAATGGTTTGCCGCGCGAAAATAATTTTCTTGAGGTAACAGCGTCCTTGGCCTCCATTTTTACCGCCCAGAAAATTTTTCTGGAAGACGTTTTGGCGATATTGAAAGACAACCATCAGGTAGTCGGTAACACAGCGGCCTGAAAGGGTTTGGATAAAAAATACCGAACGCATGACCAGCATACGTTCGGCGTGATTTTTAACAATTCTGCTTTTTACGAAGGCTAAACTTTACCCAGTAAATCCTTGCGGAAAACACTCTTGTTGTAGCTCCCGTCGCGGGTACGGTATGGCGCAGGTGGATCACTGACCCCCACCTTCAACAACACAAACGACGTGGCGTTCGATTCGAAGAGAACCTTGTTGGCATCTTCAATTTCCGAATCTTCCGTGACCGTGCGAATGGCTTGGATGCCACTACCTTCGGCAATTTTCGCCAAATCCACGCCCTGCCCCGTGTGACTGGGTTGAAACCCGGTTTCACCATAATGTTCATTATCCACACAGATGATGCTGA
>JAPKDL010000190.1 GCA_028822585.1 Alphaproteobacteria bacterium
TGAAGGTGACGCTTCTAGTTAAAATGGTTGTGGACCGAAGATTGAATTGAGGTGAACTTCTGCAGCGATTTCATACTCCTTAATTTCGTTATCGCGCGGTCTCATCGCCGGAACGGCTGGTGTGAATTTTCAGCCCGATTATTGAGCCAGGGACCGGTCTCCTGACGTTCGGGTTTTCCGATGATTTTCATCGCCGCCGGATAGGACCGAAGTAAGTCCGTCACAATCATTTGCGGGCACCGTATCGTTTCATCGCTTTACGTATAAACTTTAGGGTTACCTTGCGGTCTCACTGTTTGGTGATAAACGACTTTAATGCCTCGCCCTCGTGATCGACCGCCTGCCAGAGGTTATGCTGTTCACCATTGACTCGCACGAAAACCTCGTCCAAATGCCATTTTCAGAATGAAACTGACAGACCTTGAATCCGACGCTTTCTGATCTCATTCGCAAACACCGGACCGAAACGGTTCCACCACGCTCGAACCGTTTCGTGGAGCAGATCTTCGACCGGCCGCAGCGAAAGCGGAAACCGAACATATATCATTACCGCTAAGCGAATAATCTCAGATGACGTCTTGAAATATCAAAAGAGATTGCTCACGCTGAAACGTCACGAAACCTGCTTTCCCGCCTCAAGCCAGATTCTCTTGACACTGCCTGTGGCAGTCTATCCATTTCCGATCCTGGCCCCCGCCTGCGGCCTCGTTTCCCAAGCGTAGATTGAAGCACTCGTAATTCAGGGGGAGACACAAGTGCTCGACGAAGATGTTGTTGAGCTATATCTTCTGGAAACCTTTTCTAAAATGGAGTTGGTATGACCGTAACAGAGATCCCGTTCAACAATAGTTATGCGCATCTTCCGAGTCGATTTTTCGAGCATCAAAATCCAGATCCGGTAGCGTGTCCGGAACTGATCCGGCTCAATAGCTCACTTTGTGAAACTTTAGCGTTGGATGCGGCGTCGCTTGCCTCGAGGTTTGGCGCAGATATATTCTCAGGCAACATTGTACCCTCTGGCGCCGAACCAATCGCGCTGGCGTACGCCGGACACCAATTCGGTGGCTGGACGCCGAAATTAGGGGATGGCCGCGCCGTTCTTTTAGGCGAAATTGTGGGAATTGACGGTGTCCGCCGAGATATCCAGCTTAAAGGCTCCGGGAGAACACCTTTCTCTCGTCGTGGTGACGGTCGCGCCGCCTTAGGCCCGATATTGCGAGAGTACATTGTCAGTGAAGCTATGCATGCACTTGGTGTTCCAACAACGCGCGCATTGGCGGGGGTGACAACAGGCCAAGACGTGTTGCGCGAAGGCAATCTGCCAGGCGCAATATTGACACGGGTGGCGCAGAGCCATGTCCGAATTGGTACCTTTGAATATTTTGCGGCGCGGCGCGATAGCGATGCGGTTCGTATTCTCGCTGATTATATCATTGATCGACATTACCCGGATGCCAAATGTGCTGACCGTCCTTATTTGGGATTACTTAATGCCGTCATCGAACGGCAAGCTAAATTGATTGTAAAGTGGTTCCAATTCGGATTTATCCACGGGGTAATGAATACTGACAACACGTCGGTCGTCGGTGAGACGATCGACTATGGCCCTTGTGCGTTCATGGATACGTATCACCCCCAGGCCGTATTTAGCTCTATTGATCACATGGGACGCTATGCATTTGGCAATCAGTCGTCAATTATGCAATGGAACTTAGCTCAATTCGCGCAATGCCTTTTGCCATTACTTGATCCGGATCCGGAGACAGCTGCTGAGCTTGCACAAACAGAGATCGACGTCTATCCGCGCAAATTTGAAACGGCGCTGAATGCGGCCATGTGCGCTAAATTAGGATTGAAATCGGTGCGTGATGAGGATCTAGTGCTCGGACTGGACCTTTTAGAATGTATGGCTGCGGGTAAGATGGATTTCACAAATACCTTTCGCAACCTAGCTAATATTATTCATACCGATTCATTGGAACGGTTCGAAGTGAAGGATTTATTCAACAATTCATCGAGCTTCAATCAGTGGGTAGAGCGTTGGCAGGCACGATTAACTGAAGAAGCCCGTTCTCCAGAAAAGTGTGCAACTGAAATGCGCCAGGCCAACCCAGAAGTCATTCCGCGCAACCATCTGGTTGAAGCTGCTATTCGCGCTGCTGAGGACGAAGGTAATTTTGATTTGTTCAACAACCTAGTCGATGAGGTTGTCCGGCCCTTTGAAACGCGCGAAGGCGGGTCATACTATATTCGACCACCTTCACCCGATGAGGTTGTTCACAATACCTATTGCGGCACCTAATCTCGGCAACAATTGCAGCCGTTACCGGCCTCCGAAGGAATGTCGATTTTTCACTGGGTGCAGACGCCATAGGTTTAATTTCAACATAGTCCACGCCCTTGAAACTCTCTATCCCTGGAACGTCGAGTCCTCGGTTATCCAAGCAAATATCCCATATGTCCTATTGAGGAAAGAATGATTGAATTAGATCGAAAAAATGACGTTTTTATCCTGACAATGGCGGCCGGTGAAAACCGCTGGAATACGAATTTCGTTCGCGCCTTCGATGCGCGGCTTGATGAAGTACTGACGTCGTCGGGGCCGGGCGCGCTGGTTACGACCTCCAGCGATCCGAAATTCTTTTCCAATGGCCTGGATATTGACTGGCGCCGGGGCGAGGGGCCGGGTGATGGCGGCGACAAATCCGTTTTTGGCGAAGAGTTTATGCACATGATGGCGAGATTGATCACATTTCCCCTCCCCACCATTTGTGCTGTCAACGGCCATGGCTTTGGCGCCGGATTCATGTTGGCGTTATGCCACGATGTCCGGATGATGCGGGCCGACCGTGGCTACCTCTGCGCCAATGAAATTCAAATAGGCCTCTCAATTCCTGATGAGGAATTGACGTTGTTTCGGCATAAAATGTCCGCCAGCGCATTTTTTGACACCGTGCAATTGGCCCATCGCTGGACGGGACCAACCGCGCAGGCGGCCGGATTTGTCCATGCGATCGCGGCTGAGGAGGATCTTCTCCCGATGGCATTGAAGAAGGCGCAACAATTGGCGCCACTTGGTACGGATCGCGCCCTTTTTTCACAGTCCAAGGAACGAATCTTCGGGGAACGCCCATCCATAAATGGCGGGAACGGTGCCGCGCATTTATTACGAAATCGAGGCAAACATTAAGCGAGTGGAACCGGTGAGACGCTGAGGCGGCGTTGTCAGAATAAAAGAGCGGAAACAAATATGCATCATCACTGCCAAGCGAATGGTCTCGGGCAATATCGATGGCGGCTGGCATAATAGAGCGCATGCGTTAAGGTGAGGCCATGGTGCAACTTTCCGTACTAGACCTCGCCAACATCGGCGAAGGCTTCACACCGGCCGACGCGCTGGCCAATGCGCTCGACCTCGCCCAACACGTCGAGGCCGCTGGTTTCGCGCGCTTCTGGTTGGCCGAACACCACAACCTCGCCGGTATCGCCAGCGCTGCCACCGCCGTGTGCATCTGCCACGTCGCCGGCGGCACCAAGACGATCCGCGTCGGCGCCGGCGGCATCATGCTGCCGAACCACTCACCGATGGTGATCGCTGAACAATTCGGCACACTGGCGACGCTGTTCCCTAACCGCATCGACCTTGGCCTTGGCCGCGCGCCGGGTACCGACCAGCGCACGCTGCAAGCGCTACGCCGCGGCCCGGAGTCATCGGAATATTTCCCGCAAGACGTGGTCGAGCTGCGAGCCCTTCTCGGCCCGCCGCAAGAAAATCAGGCGATCCATGCGATACCCGGCGAAGACACCAACGTACCATTGTGGATTTTGGGCTCCAGCCTGTTCGGCGCCCAGCTCGCCGCCATGCTCGGCCTACCCTACGCCTTTGCCTCGCACTTCGCGCCTCAGGCGCTGATGCAGGCAGTGTCGATCTACCGCGAGCATTTTAAGCCGTCTGAGCAGCTCGCCAAACCCTATGTTATGGTCGGCTGCAACGCCGTCGTCGCCGACACCGAGGACGAGGCGAGGCGGCTGTTTACCACGCCGCAACAGCAGTCCACCCGCATGGTGCGAGGGGCCCGTGGCCAGCTACCGCCGCCGATTGACGACATCGAGACCTTCTGGTCGCCGATGGAAAAAGCGCAGGTGTCGTCGAAGCAAACCTGTTCGTTCTTCGGCTCAACGTCGACGATCAAGGCTAAGCTCGCACCGCTTATCGAGGCCACCGGCGCCGACGAATTGATGGTCGCCGCGGCAATCTGGGATCACCGGGCGCGGGTGCGTTCCTTCGAACTTCTCGCCCAGGCGATGGGTTAAAGCGGCATTACCAGAAGAACGTGGGTG
>JAPKDL010000191.1 GCA_028822585.1 Alphaproteobacteria bacterium
CATGCCGGGATGAAAGGAAACTACCGATCAGACGTTCAGGCTTGCATGTGAACAATCTATTGTGACTCCACAGCTAGAAGGTTGTTCGGAACTATTCCAAATTAATAAAATGATGCTGAGAGGCCTCAGATATGCATTTTCCGCATGGCAGTATTGTCATATTTCCCATGGAATAAGATGCTTTTCGCGCTTATTTATTTATGCACTGTGTTGCTGCATTGCGGCACCATATGCTTCAATTTTTTAGGGTGACCCCCTTAAAATTAAAGGATCGATGAGATCCTTCGTCTCCTAGACGTGAAGCCTCCCTGTTCAAACTACCCCTAGCCTAGTGCTAGGGGTTTTTTTGTGTCCCGGTCACAGAATTGTGGCGCATGAAATGATCAAATGAACAACCGTTCGCCTTTCATGTTCTTATACAGATTGGCGACAAATTTGCCGTAGCCATTAAACAACAAGGTTGGAACGCGCTCATTCGAGCCCAGCACACGCTCCGTCGCCTGGCTCCATCGCGGGTGATTGACCTTTGGATTCACATTTGCCCAAAAGCCGTACTCTCGTTTCTGGGTGACCTCCCAGAAACTGAGCGGTCGCTTGTTGGTGAAGGTGAACCGGACAATTGATTTGGTTGATTTAAAGCCATATTTCCACGGCACGGCCAATCGCAACGGCGCACCATTTTGTTTTGGCATTGGTTTTCCGTACAGGCCGGTGGCGACAAAGGCCAAATCATTCGTTGCTTCGGCAATAGTTAGCCCTTCGGTGTAAGGCCAAGGATACCAGAATTGCTTGAGTCCCGGCATGGTCGCCTTATCTTCCAACGTCTCCATTTGAACGTATTTCGCGCTGCTCAACGGTTTTGCGTAATCGACCAGGGCGCGCAAGGGGAATCCGGACCACGGCACCGCCATCGACCACGCCTCCACGCAGCGATGGCGGTACAATCGCTCCTCAACCGGCATTTTCCGGACAAGGTTGTCGAAATCAATCTCGAATTCCTTCTCTACCATCCCGTCAAACTTGATCTGCCAGGGCCGTATTTTAAGTTTCTGCGCGGCCTTGGAAATTTGTTTATGACTGCCAAACTCATAGAAATTATTGTAAGTCAGCACATCTTTTTCCGCCGATAAGGGACGGTCAAGCTTGTATGTTTCATTACGAAGGCCGGGGTAAAGGTCCGCCGTTGGGTCGACCATCTGCCCCGCCGCCATGGCGGGCGCGGCGCTGGCTAATAGAACCGGGCCTGCGCCCAATGTCTTGAGCAACTTTCGACGTTGAAAAAAGACTGTTTCGTCCGTCGCCATGGATTCCGGTAATTCCCACCCTCGTTTCCGCTTAAAAAACATTCCGTATTCCCTTCGCCCGCCAGATTATGAACTTCTATCATTTAGTTGATACCTAAATTAGGGCGCTTCACTCGCGGGGCAAATGCAAATCTAAAGTGATCAGCTAAAATTTAAAGCTTAGAAGGCCTGCGAAACAAGGAGGGTCGCCATTGCCAATACTGGCGTCAATGTCCATGTTTAACGGAGCATCACCCTCATGAGGCTTAGAAAGACCGTGGACGCGCTTCAAATAATAGCCTTGGCGCTTGGCTCCATTCTTGGGCCAGCGACCTCAACATATACGCTGTCGTGTTGTTTTTAGGCGGTTTGGGCGCGTTCGGGATTGCCGATCTGCCGGGCGAGCTTGATATCTTGTCCAACCCCGCCGTTCTCATCACCGCTGGTGTCATTTACGTTGTTGAATCCTTCGCCAACAAAATACCCGGCATCAATTGGCCCTGGGACGCCGTGCATACTTTCATACGCATTCCTGTGGGCGCACTGTTAGCGGTGGGCGTGGTAATAGAAATTGATGAATCCTATCCAGTCGCTGCGGCGTTGCTGTTGGGGGGAACCGTCGCAGCGGGTAGCCATGCGACAAAGGCCGGTGCCCACGCCGCGATCAATGCGTCACCGGAACCCTTCACCAATTGGACGGCGTCAATTTCGAAAGATGTTCTGGTCGTGGGTGGCTTATCATTGGCGTTGTTCCATCCGGTGGTGTTTTTCGGGTTTTTCCCATTGTTACTCGTGTTCGTGATATGGCTGCTGCCGAAGTTATGGCGTATGCTGCAGCGGCTCGTCACCCGCTTGACCGGTGATGGAGCGGTTTCGGAAACCGCACTTTCCGCCAATGGAACCAAGGGCTTTTTACTTTCCCTGAACCGGCGCTATCCGGAATAAAGGGTAGTTTGAGAAAACCACCCGCCAAAAAGACCGGCAAAAGACCGGCCAATCCCCGTAAACGCGGCCCGTCTTTGACGGCCCGGCTTGGGCGTTGGCTGGCGCTGACAATTATGACTGGTGCAGTCTTGTGGAGCCTCTTGTTTTTCACCCTCGCGCCGCCGATGCCGGACACCTCAACGTTATGGGAAGCTCGAAAGAGCCTGGGCGCGACCTTTTTGGCCGTGGACGGAACCGTCATCGCGCGACGCGGCGCCTTTAACGGCGCGCTCATTCCCGTCTCTAAATTGCCCGACCATTTGTCACAGGCCGTCATCGCAACCGAAGACCGGCGGTTCTACAACCATTTTGGCATGGACGTCATCGGCTTCGCTCGTGCGCTTGTCTCGAATATTCGCGCCGGTGGCATCGTGCAGGGCGGCAGCACGCTGACACAGCAGTTGGCTAAAAACTTGTTTCTGACGCCGACGCGCACCATAACGCGAAAAATTCAGGAACTGATGCTTGCGATCTGGCTGGAAGCGCGCTTGAGCAAAGATGAAATCCTGACCCTGTATTTGAACCGGGTCTATCTGGGCGCCGGAACTTATGGCGTGGAAGCCGCTTCGCAGAAATATTTTGGTAAACCCGCGCGACAGGTGACGCTGTCTGAGGCCGCGTTGCTGGCGGGGCTTTTGAAGGCTCCGTCCCGTTACGCCCCGACGAACAATTTGAAACGATCTCGCGCGCGCGCCGCCCAGGTTTTGAAGAACATGGTCGCCGCCGGCTATTTGACCGCCGCCCAGCTCAACGGCGCCCTTCGCGCGCCAGCCAAACTTGCGCGCGGTTCCGCCGCGGGGGGGGCACGCTACTTCATCGATTGGATCCAGGAGCGTCTACCTTCGTTGATAGGCCACCCGCCCGCCGACTTGATTGTCAGAACCACACTTGACCCTCCTATGCAACACGCTGCCGAGATCGCCGTCGAAAGAAATCTGAAACGCGACGCGGCGCACCGCAAGGTAAGTCAAGCGGCGTTGGTCGCGTTTAATCTCTCCGGCGGCGTACGCGCGATGGTTGGTGGAAGATCGTATGCAAAAAGCCAATATAACCGCGTTACCCAGGCGCAGCGACAACCGGGGTCCGCCTTCAAACCTTTTGTCTATCTGACCGCGCTGGAATCCGGATTATCACCGCGTGCCGTCATCCGCGATGAAGCCGTCAGTGTCGGCAAATGGCGCCCCCGCAATTTTAACAAAAAATACATTGGCGACGTCACACTAGAATCGGCGCTCGCCAAATCACTCAACACTGTTGCGGTAAAGCTGTCAGAACGCGTCGGGCGAAAAAAGGTAATCGCCACCGCGCGCCGATTGGGCCTGTCCAGCAAACTGACGACGCACCCATCCCTGGCGCTTGGCGTATCGGAATTGAGCCTCATGGAGCTGAGCGCCGCCTATACGCCGCTGGCCAATGGTGGGTTGGGGGTCATACCCCACGGCGTTCTGGACGTGCGCACGCGCGATGGACGCTTATTATACCGGCGAACAGGATCGCCGGGAACGCGCGTTGTGTCCCCACGTCAAATCACGCAAATGAATCTGATGTTATCCACGGCCCTGACATCGGGAACGGGGCACCGCGCGCGACCCCAAAATCGCCCGGCTGCAGGGAAGACCGGCACTAGTCAGAATTTTCGCGATGGTTGGTTTATCGGATACACCGCCGATTTAACCGCCGGCGTTTGGGTCGGCAACGACAACAACACACCGATGCGCAACGTCACTGGGGGACAGACACCCGCGCGCATCTGGCGGCAATTTATTGAAAAGGCTTCGGCCAAACTGCCGGCTCGCGCCTTGACCGAAAGCCCCTGGGTTGTGCGGAATGACAGCAGATCAAGGACAAACGAACCCGGCGTTAGGAAAACCAGTGATGTGGACACCAACGATGTGGTTGAACAGCTTTCGAGCCTTATTTCAAAACTGTTCGCTGTGCCCGGCAACAGCAAATCTACCGGTTACGCGATCAAAGAATCGGAAGAGGCTGTGGAGGGCGAGTAAAAGGCCGTTACGGCTTGTTTCGAACCACGCGCCACAAATACATAAGCAG
>JAPKDL010000055.1 GCA_028822585.1 Alphaproteobacteria bacterium
CCTCGTCGCTCCCGCGAAGGCGGGAGTGACGCTAGCGACTTAGTTCGGAATCTCCCCTTTCCCCCGTGGCGTGCAACGCCGCGATGTAACCCCAGGTCAAGCAGGGGCCCAGCGTTGTGCCGGCGCCAACGCCTTTAGAGCCGAATGAATTCGCCATTACGTTGCCCGCCGCGTAGAGGCCGGTGATAGGCGAACCGTCTTCACGCAAGGCTTGGGCGTTTTGATTGGTGCGGGCGCCGCCTTTCGTGCCCAGAAAGCTCGCCTTGAACGGCATGGCGTAGAACGGCGGCGCGTCGATGGTTCCCAGTGTTGGGTTTGGCGTGTGGGTGGGGTCGCCGCCCCGCATGCGGTCCCAAATGTTAGCGCCGCGCCCAAAATCATCGTCTACGCCCGCGCGGGCAAACGCGCTAAACCGTTTGGCAGTCTCCGCCAAGCCATCGGGGTCAACGCCGATCTGGACCGCCAGTTCTGCCAACGTATCAGCGCGGAAATGGTTGCCGTCAATCGCCTCAGAGGGCAGCGCATGAGGATATTTCGCCGCAAACTTCCCGTCATAGATACGCCACGCAGGCAAGTGCGCCGGTTCGCCGGTCTCCGTATCCATTTCGGCAAATGCCAGACCGATATTCATTTGCTTTTCATTCACGAACCGGCGCCCATGGCGGTTGACGATCATCGAATGCGGCAGAAAGTAATCCGCCGCCGGTTGGCCTTGAATACGACCTTCATACATCACCGGAGTCGTGCCCATGATCAACGCCTGATCCATGTGGTCCAGCCGCGCGCCCGCCGCCGCGGCCATGCGCTGGCCGTCGCCGGTATTCGTTGAGGGACTGGCGCGCCATTCGAGGGGACCGGGGAAATGTTCCGCCATCATCTCGTCATTCCATTCGAACCCGCCGCTAGCCAGGATGACGCCCTGGGCCGCCACAACCGTTGCGGTACGTCCGTCCTGTTCATATTCAAGCCCGTTGACGGCGCCCTCATGGAGGATCAAACGTTGCGCGGCAGCGTTTAAGCGCACCTCGACCCCGTTATCGAGGCAGCCTTTTAACAACCCAACGGTCAACGCATTTCCACGCACGCGCTTGTCCATCAATTTGCGCCACGCCAGACGCGCCATGAATTTCCATACGCCCTTTTTGGGGTTGGCGTAGAAATGCGTGTCGACTACTTCTTCGTAATTCAACCGGATATCCATGGTCGGTCTTCGTATTTTATCGCGCCATTCGCCCAGTTGTGAACTCCGGATCGGAGCGGCAGACACGTTGCGGCCAAACGCCTTGCCACCGGTTAATTCCGCATACGGGTCCGGGTCGTAGTTGGGCGTGAAGCGAATGGGAGAGTGCGCCTCGACGAATTGCAACATGTCCGGCACGCGGTCGATGAAGGTCGCCCAGAGCGATTCTTCCGAATTATGCCAGCCGTCTGGCGACACCGCGCGAATATAGTTCATCGCTTCGGCAGGGGTGTCCTGCGCACCCAATTCCGCCATATGGTGATTTCCCGGTGCCCAGATGCAGCCGCCCGACATGGCCGTCGTACCGCCGACCACAGACGCTTTTTCCAAAACCAGAACCCGCGCGCCCCGCACCGAGGCCGCCAAAGCCGCACTAAGCCCCGCCGCCCCCGTCCCGACGACGACAACGTTAAATTTTTCTGCTGTGCCCTCGGCCATTTTCCGTCCCTTGATACGCTTAAAATCCAGCCTGGATTCTGGCGCCGTCACCCACCGCACACAAGGTCCCAACCAAGTCTTGCTTCTTGACGTCCACAGCGGGAGACTCCATCACGCATTTAACGCCTAAAGGAACACCGCCATGAAAATCACCGGCTGCGAAACACTCCATTGCGGCGCCGGATGGCGTAATTTTTCCTTCCTGAAAATTACGACCGACAGTGGCCTGACAGGTATTTCAGAATACAATGAAAGCTATGGTAGCAAGGGATTGACCGGCGTCATCGAAGCGCTGATGCACACCATCGAAGGCGATGACCCGCGCTGCCATCACCCGATCAGCCAGCGGCTTTACGCCATGACCCGCCAAGCGCCGGGCGGAATCAACCAACAGGCCATCGCCGCCATTGAAAACGCCCTGGTGGATATCGCCGCGAAGGCGTTGGACGCACCGGTCTACGCGCTGCTGGGCGGGGCCATGCGGGACCGGTTGAAACTGTATTGGTCCCATTGCGGGTCGTATCTGATGAACGACAAGGCGGCGGCCGTGATGGAAATGCCACGTATGCGGTCGTTGGATGACGTAGTCGCGTTGGGCAGCCGGGTCCGTGACTCGGGATTCAAGGCCCTGAAAACCAACATTTTTCTGTTTGATCGGGACCCCGGCATGTACATGCCAGGATTCGGACGCACTCCCGGCGGGCCGGAACTCAATGTCGAAAAGAACATCATCGATGGACTTCGCGACCAACTTGAAGCCTTTCGCGAAGGTGCCGGGCCAGATATGGGCATTCACCTCGACATCAATTTCAACTGTAAGACCGAAGGCTACCTGCAGATCACCCGGGCGCTAGATGATTTGGGCCTAACCTGGTTCGAGATTGATCTGTTCGACCCCACCGCCTTGCGCCACATCCGCAATTCCAACCGCACGCCGATTGCGTCATGTGAATCGCTGTACGGCGTACGTGAATTTCGACCGTACTTTGAAAATCATTCCATGGATGTGGCGATCATCGACTTGCCGTGGAACGGCGTCTGGCAATCCATGAAAATCGCAGCGATGGCGGAAGCCTATGAAATCAACGTCGCACCGCATAACTTCTACGGCCACTTGTCGACGATCATGAGCGCGCATCTATGTGCGGCGGTCCCGAATTTCCGCATCATGGAAATCGATGTCGACGATGTGCCCTGGAAGGACGACATCGTCACCTATGTCCCGGAAATCGAAGACGGGCATCTGATGCTCCCCAAGGGTCCCGGCTGGGGCGTCGAACTTAACGAAGACGCCATCCGCGCCCACCCGCCTATAGGGTAGTTATCTCGGACAGCCCAATATTTAATTATGCACACTAATTAGGCACCATGGGCTGATTAAATTTTAATCAACTCCTTTAACTTGGGCAAAATATAGGCATGCCGAATTTGAGGACAGACCTGACCGGGAATTAATTATTATCCATAAGGCATTGATTTTACTGTATTTAAAAATAATTCCATTATTTAATCACGATGGCACGGCGTTTGCTACGAAGAGGACATAGTTTTGCAACAACCTCTCAGTGGAGATGACCATGACACCGAAGTTCAAATCCGCCGTCGCGGCGGCGGCCCTGACCGCAAGCGTATTTACGGCGCACACCGCTCTCGCGGCAGACACAATCAAAGTCGGCATTCTGCATTCCCTGTCCGGCACCATGGCGATCAGTGAAACGACGTTGAAAGATGTCATGTTAATGCTGATCGAAGACCAAAACAAAAAAGGCGGCGTGCTTGGTAAAAAGCTGGAGCCCGTCGTCGTCGACCCTGCGTCGAACTGGCCACTGTTTGCGGAAAAGGCGCGCGAGCTTCTTCAGGTCCACAAAGTTGACGTTGTCTTCGGCAACTGGACATCGGTTTCGCGTAAATCCGTATTGCCGGTCTTTGAAGAACTGAATGGCATTTTGTTCTATCCGGTCCAGTACGAAGGCGAAGAAAGCTCCAAGAACGTTTTCTACACGGGCGCAGCGCCGAACCAACAGGCTATTCCCGCCGTCGACTACCTCATGAAGAATGAAAAAGTCGAACGTTGGGTGTTGGCCGGAACCGATTACGTGTATCCGCGCACGACCAACAAAATTCTTGAAACCTACCTGAAAGCTAAAGGCGTCGCAGCAGACGACATCATGGTCAACTACACGCCGTTCGGTCATTCCGATTGGCAAACCATTGTCGCCAATATCAAGAAATTTGGCTCCGCTGGTAAAAAGACCGCCGTTGTGTCGACAATCAATGGTGACGCCAACGTCCCGTTCTACAAGGAACTGGGCAACCAGGGCGTGAAAGCCGAAGACATTCCCGTCGTCGCATTTTCGGTCGGTGAAGAAGAACTGGCCGGGCTCGACACCAGGCCTTTGGTCGGGCACTTGGCGGCGTGGAACTACTTCATGTCCATCGATACACCTTCCAATGATGAGTTCATCGAAAAATGGCAAAAGTTCATCAAGGATGACAAGCGCGTCACCAATGACCCGATGGAAGCGCACTATATCGGCTTTCAGATGTGGGTGAAAGCGGTGGAGAACGCCAACAGCACCAAGACGGACGACGTTTTGGACGCGATCGTTGGCGTCACGGTTCCAAATCTGACAGGCGGCTATTCCGCGATGATGCCGAACCACCACATCACTAAGCCAGTTCTGATTGGTGAAATCCAGGAAGACGGTCAGTTTGAAACCGTCTGGCGCACCCCTGGGCTCGTGGCTGGCGACGCCTGGTCTGATTTCCTGCCGGGTTCGAAAGACTTGATCGCCGACTGGCGCAAACCTCTTGGCTGCGGGAACTACAACGTCAAGGCCAACAAATGTGGCGGCCAAGGCTCCTGATAAGTTAACTCTACATCGAACGAACAGGCGGGCGAGCAATATGCTTTCCGCCTGTTCACGACAAGTACAATAAATCAAACCCATCCCGGTCTATGAAAACATCATGCGCTTCATTCAAAATAATTTATTCGGTTTTCTCTTGCTTTGGGGTTTCCTATTTTTTGGGCTTCAAGCCACCAGCCCTACGCTTGCGGCCGAAGATAATCTAACCACCCACATTGGCACGATGGCCGCGGCCAACTTCACAGCGTTATCAAAACAAATTGAAGCGCTCGCCGCCACCGGGGACCCCCGAGTCGTCCCGATCCTCGAAGCGCTTGCCAAGGGCCGGTTGTTCTTTCGTAAAAGCGATAAGAAAGTCGTTTTCGCCACCAAGGTAAAGCGCCGCTATAAGCTTAGCGATCCCCTGTCGGGAGACACCCTTGGCGAGGTCAAGAAAAGTAAGGTTAAAAAAATTCGGGTCAACAACAAGCTACGCCGCCAAATTCGCACGGTGCTTGGCGGTTTAACATTATTGTCCCCGGACCCAAAGGTGCGGTTAAAGGCGGCGGAGGCCATTTTCAAATCCGGTGACGCTACAGCGCTACCTGCGCTGGAAGCCGCCATCGTCCAGGAATTGGATACAGACATCCGCGCTGTTTTGCGCCAGGCTCGGGCGGTGGCGGTGTTGAAATCCGACCGCCCGGACGAAGATAAAAAAGCGGCGCTGACCATTTTAGAAGCGCGCGGCGACCGGGATGCGCTGTCCGTGGTGACCGCTGTCGCCCGCACCTCCACCGGGGATCTAAAGGCGATTGCGGACAGAACCGTCACAACCATTCAAGAAACCCTGGAACTCTGGAATATTGTACAAAATATCTGGTACGGCCTGTCGCTGGGCTCCGTCCTGTTGCTCGCCGCAATTGGCTTGGCGATCACCTTTGGCGTCATGGGCGTCATTAATATGGCGCATGGCGAAATGGTCATGATCGGTGCTTATACGACCTTCGTTGTCCAGGACATCATCCGGACATCAGCGCCAGAACTCTTCGATTACTCCCTGGCCATCGCTCTGCCCTTGGCCTTTTTAGTCGCAGGCGGCGTCGGCGTCGCGATTGAACGCGGTGTCATTCGATTTTTGTACGGGCGCCCGCTGGAAACATTGTTGGCGACCTGGGGCGTATCCCTGGTCCTGCAACAAACTGTCCGCACCATTTTTGGCCCCACGAACCGGGAAGTCGGCGCACCGGACTTCATGTCAGGCGCTTTCGAAATTGGGCATTTGACGATCACCTACAACCGGCTTTGGATCATTGTATTTTCTCTGATGGTGATGGTCGCGCTCATGATGTTGTTAAAATACACCGCCCTTGGCCTGCAAATGCGCGCGGTGACGCAAAACCGGAAAATGGCCGGCGCGATGGGTATTCGGACTAACTGGATCGACGCCGCAACATTCGGGCTAGGGTCCGGGCTCGCCGGGATCGCGGGCGTCGCGCTATCACAAATCGACAATGTCAGCCCCAATCTTGGTCAATCCTACATCATCGACAGTTTTATGGTTGTCGTGTTCGGCGGGGTTGGAAATTTATGGGGCACGCTGGTTGGCGCCTTGACGTTGGGGATCGCCAATAAATTTCTCGAACCCTTTGCAGGCGCGGTCCTGGCCAAGGTTTTCGTGCTCATCTTCATCATCCTGTTTATCCAGAAACGTCCCAGAGGCCTGTTCGCCTTAAAGGGTCGGGCAATTGAATCATGATCCTTCGTCTGCTCAAAAACGGCATTGACCGGAAGTCCTGGATTTTCCTTGGCGTCCTGTTCGCCGTCACGTTCGGGGTGTCGATCCTCAATCTTGCGCCGACGCCAGGCTCCACCTTGCATTTATCCTCCTTCGTCGTGACGGTTTTGGGGAAATACCTGACTTACGCCCTATTAGCGCTGTCAGTGGACCTCGTCTGGGGATATTGCGGGGTGCTATCGCTCGGCCATGCCGCCTTTTTCACGCTTGGCGGTTACGCCATGGGCATGCATTTGATGCGCGAGATTGGGCCACGAGGGGTTTATGGGCACCCTATTCTACCGGATTTCATGGTGTTCCTAAACTGGCAGGAACTGCCCTGGTTCTGGCTCGGGTTTGATATGTTCTGGTTTGCAGCCTTGATGGTTATCCTCGTGCCCGGCGTTTTGGCCTTTGTCTTTGGATGGTTCGCCTTTCGTAGTCGGGTTACCGGCGTCTACCTGTCGATCATTACCCAGGCGCTAACCTTCGCCCTGATGCTCGCCTTTTTCCGTAACGACATGGGATTTGGCGGCAATAACGGATTGACCGATTTCAAGGATATCTTGGGGTTTAATCTGCAATCCGACGGAACCCGTGTTGGTTTGTTAATCGCCTCCGCTGTCGCCTTGGCTATTGGTTTCCTTATTGCCAGAGCAGTTGTCACCTCAAAATTTGGCAAAGTACTGATCGCTATTCGCGACGCCGAAAGCCGCACAAGATTTTTAGGCTATCGGGCGGAAAACTATAAACTCTTGGTGTGGACCTTGTCCGCCAGCATGGCCGGGGTCGCGGGTGCTCTTTACGTCCCTCAAGTCGGCATTATCAACCCCAGCGAATTCTCGCCCGCCAATTCTATTGAAGTGGTCATTTATGTCGCACTGGGGGGGCGCGGCACCCTCGTTGGCGCAGCACTAGGCGGCGTATTGGTGAATTTCGCCAAGACAATCTTCACCGGGGCGTTTCCGGAATACTGGTTGTTCTTTCTTGGCGGCCTGTTCGTAGTGTCGACATTGTTCATGCCCAAAGGCATCATTGGCGTGTGGGGCCACATCGCGAACAAATGGCGCGCCGCCCGCGCCCGCAATGCGTCCAGCACGCTTCAGGCCAACACACTAAAGAAAGGAGACTGACCCGTGGAGCCCACCAGCAAGACCGCTATACTTTATCTTGAAAACATCAATGTCAGTTTCGACGGGTTCAAAGCATTGAACGATTTATCACTGTCAATCCGACCTGGTGAAATGCGCGCGATCATCGGTCCCAACGGCGCCGGCAAAACGACCATGATGGATGTCATCACCGGCAAGACCCGACCCGATTCAGGTCGCGTGCTATTCAACGATATCCACAATCTAGCGCGGATGGACGAAACAGATATCGCCACCTTGGGCATTGGGCGAAAATTCCAGAAACCCACTGTCTTTGAAAACCACACAGTCAACGACAATTTGTTGCTGGCGTTGAGTGACGGGCGCGGCGTTTGGGATACCTTGTTCGCCAATGTTGGATCTCGAGAAGCCGAACGTATCGACGAAATTTTACAAATAATCCGCCTGTCAAAAGTCCAAGGTGAGTACGCCGCGTCACTATCGCATGGTCAAAAGCAATGGTTGGAAATCGGTATGCTGTTGGCGCAAAAACCCAAATTGCTGTTGGTCGATGAACCTGTCGCGGGCATGACCGATTCGGAGACTGCGGAAACCGCGCGGCTGTTGAAAGAAATTTCTCAGCAACATTCACTCGTCGTCGTCGAACATGACATGGACTTTGTTCGCGATTTGGACGTCGACGTTACGGTGCTCCACGAAGGCGCCGCCATCGCCGAAGGTTCGCTCGATTACGTCAGCAAAAGCGACCGCGTCATCGAAGTCTATCTGGGGAGATAAGCCGTGTTGGCCGTTCAAAACATCGATCTATTCTATGGTGCTGCGCAAGCCTTGCGCGGCGTTGACCTGAGTGCGGACATTGGCAAGGTCACCTGTGTACTCGGCCGCAACGGCGTCGGCAAAACCAGTCTGATGGAAGCTATAATTGGCAACGAGCCTATCTCCCAAGGTGAAATTCGGTGGGAAGACCAGGACATCACGCGGTTGCCACCTTATGAAAGAGCGCGGCTCGGTATCGCCTATATCCCGCAAGGTCGCGAAATATTTCCATTGCTCAGTGTCCGGGAAAACCTGGAAACCGCTTTTGCGGGCCTGCGTCGTCGGGACCGCAATGTCCCCGATGAGGTTTTCGAATTGTTCCCCGTGTTGCAAGACATGTTGGGCCGACGGGGTGGCGATTTGTCCGGCGGGCAGCAACAACAACTTGCCATTGGCCGGGCGTTGGTCACACGGCCTCGCCTCTTGGTGTTGGACGAACCGACCGAAGGCATCCAACCATCGATCATTAAGGATATTGGGCGGGCGATTTCCTACTTGCGAGATAAAGGCGGAATGGCCATCCTTCTGGTCGAGCAATACTTCGATTTCGCTTATGAATTGGCCGATACGATGGTCGTCATGGATCGCGGCGAAGTCGTCGTCGCCGGCCTCAAAAACGACTTGGATGCGGACGATGTTCAACGGCGCCTTACCGTCTAGCCCAACCTCTTCCCCCGAAGATTTGCAACGGGCGCGGGGCCGCGCCCGGTTGAGCGTTGCGGTTGTCAACGGCAAGACACGCTTGCGGGAATTATATCAGGACGGCTGCGCCAAGCTTCGCTGCCCCAAATCCTATGGAACCAACACGTTTGAAGCGGTGTTGTTGAACACCGCGGGCGGGCTTACCGGCAGCGATAGAATCGAAACCGAGATACACGCGGCGCCCGGCAGCGCCGTCACCATCGCCAGCCAGACCTGCGAACGCATTTATCGCTCGCTCGGTACCGCCGCACATGTAGAGACAAACATCACCATCGCCAAGGGCGCGCGCGTGGAGTGGCTGCCACAGGAAACCATCCTGTTCGATGGCGGCATGGTACGTCGTCGGTTACGTGTCGATATGGCGGAGGACGCCACGCTTCTGGCGGTTGAACCCGTTGTCTTTGGCCGCGTCGCTTCCGGGGAAACATTGGATCACGGTCTATTCCGAGATTCATGGCGAATTGTGCGCAATGACAGATTGACGTTCGCCGACGAAACCCGCCTGGAAGGACCTCTCGACGCCCTCACCAAATGCCCTGGCGTTCTAGGCGGTGCCAAGGCGCTGGCAACAGTCCTGCTCGCCGCGCCCGAGGCGGAACAATTCATCGAACCCGCGCGACAACTTCTTAACGCCTCACCGAATATTGGCGGCGTTAGCTTCGTGAATGATGTGCTAATTTCTCGCCTCATCGCACCGGATTCACAACAATTACGCGCCAGCCTCATACCTTTAATTACCTTATTGCGCTCCGGTCGGGACATGCCCCGCGCCTGGCAAATCTAAGAGGACCGCCATGAACCTAACGCCACGAGAAAAAGATAAATTGCTGATCGCCATGGCCGCGATAGTTGCGCGACGACGGCTGGAACGCGGGGTAAAGCTGAATCACCCCGAAGCCATCGCCTTGATATCTGATTATATTGTTGAAGGCGCCCGCGACGGACGACGCGTTTCCGATTTGATGGAAGCGGGCGCGCATGTGATTACCCGGAATCAGGTCATGGAGGGTATCGCCGAGATGATCCACGACGTCCAGGTCGAAGCCACCTTCCCCGACGGCGTGAAGCTGGTCACCGTCCATGAACCGATCCGATAGAGGGGCCTTCCCATGATTCCAGGTGAAATAATAGCTGCCGACGGCGAGATCGAACTGAACGCCGGGCAACCAACCATTACGCTCACCGTCGCAAACACGGGCGACAGACCAGTCCAGGTGGGTAGCCATTATCATTTTCATGAAACCAACGAAGCCTTGGCTTTTGACCGGGACCAGGCGCGTGGGTGGCGCCTTGACATCGCGGCGGGCACGGCGGTGCGGTTTGAACCGGGACAAAAGCGCGATGTGACTCTGGTGCCCTATGGCGGCGCGCGCGCTGTCCACGGTTTCAACCAAAAAATCATGGGTTCTTTGGACGAGGAGGCATAACCAATGCCAGCACGCATTCAACGCACGGCTTACGCCGACATGTTCGGCCCCACCACGGGCGACAAAGTTCGGCTCGCCGATACGGAATTATTTATCGAGGTGGAAAAGGACTTCACCACCTATGGCGAGGAGGTCAAATTTGGTGGTGGCAAAGTGATCCGCGACGGCATGGGCCAATCGCAAACCACCCGCAAAAACGGTGCGGTGGACACGGTCATCACCAATGCGCTGATCATCGACCATTGGGGAATCGTCAAAGCCGATGTGGGATTGAAGGATGGGCGGATCGTCGGGATCGGGAAGGCGGGCAATCCGGACACCCAATCCGGCATCAACATCATTATCGGCCCCGGCACTGAAGCTATTGCAGCCGAAGGCAAAATCCTAACCGCAGGCGGGCTTGACGTTCACATCCATTTCATATGCCCACAACAAATCGACGAAGCCTTGATGTCCGGCATTACCACCATGCTGGGCGGCGGCACGGGCCCTGCGACTGGCACCAACGCCACCACCTGCACGCCGGGCGCCTGGCATATCGGACGCATGATCCAGGCCGCCGATGGATTCCCGATGAATATGGCCTTCGCGGGCAAGGGCAATGCATCGCAACCCGCTGCTTTGGTGGAACAGGTTCTGGGCGGCGCGGCGGCGTTGAAGCTACACGAAGATTGGGGCACCACGCCCGCCGCCATCGATTGTTGTCTAGGCGTCGCCGATGACATGGACGTCCAGGTGATGATCCACACCGACACGCTGAACGAAAGTGGCTTTGTTGAAAACACTATCGACGCGTTCAAGGGTCGAACGATTCACGCGTTTCATACCGAAGGCGCCGGCGGTGGCCATGCGCCCGACATTATCAAGATTTGCGGTGAACCCAATGTCATCCCCTCGTCGACTAACCCAACGCGACCGTTTACGGTGAATACGCTCGAAGAACATCTCGATATGTTGATGGTCTGCCACCATTTGGACCCCAATATCCCCGAAGACGTGGCCTTCGCCGAAAGCCGCATCCGCAAAGAAACCATCGCAGCGGAAGATATTCTGCACGATCTTGGGGCATTTTCCATCATCGCCTCCGACAGCCAGGCCATGGGCCGGGTCGGCGAAGTGCTGATCCGCACCTGGCAAACGGCAGACAAGATGAAGCGACAGCGCGGGCGCTTAACCGAAGAAACCGGCGAGAATGACAACGTCCGGGTCAAACGGTATATCACCAAATACACCATCAACGCCGCCATCGCCCAGGGATTATCCCAGCATGTCGGCTCCGTCGAAACTGGAAAACGCGCCGATTTGGTTTTATGGAGCCCCGCGTTCTTCGGCGTCAAACCCGACATGGTGATGATTGGCGGCACGATAGCGGCGGCGGCGATGGGCGATCCCAACGCCTCTATTCCAACTCCCCAACCGGTCCATTTTCGCCCGATGTTCGGCGCGTTTGGAAAGTCGCTCACTGCATCGGGCGTGACCTTTGTCTCCCAAGCCGCCCTCGATGCAAATCTTGGCGATACGCTTGGGACGGCAAAGCAGATGCTTGCGGTCCAAAATACGCGCGGCGGCATCGGCAAGGCGGCGATGATCCACAACAACGCAATGCCGGACATCGAGGTTGACCCCGAAACCTATGAAGTCCGCGCCGATGGCGAATTGCTGACCTGCGAACCAGCGGAAGTGTTGCCCATGGCGCAACGCTATTTCCTGTTTTAGGCGCCCGGACAATGCTGCGCGCCCATGGCATCAAAATCGCCGGAACCTGGACCGGCCCCACCGCCGACACCGTCGTGCTGGATTTCGACGACCGGCATCGCCGGCGCCTCGCCATGGCCGGGGTGAACGGCTTGACGTTTCTGCTCGACCTGGCGGAGGCCGCAGCGTTGCGCGATGGCGACGGCCTTGTGTTGGAGGACGGTCGCATCGTAGTGGTTCAAGCGGCGCCCGAACCCTTGATGGAAATCACCTGTCGAGACTCCGCTCACCTTATCCGCATTGCATGGCACCTCGGCAACCGGCATTTGCCGACCGAGTTATTCGACGACCGGTTGCGTATTCGTCACGACCATGTCATCTGCAACATGCTGGTGCAATTGGGTGCCGAAGTCGAAGACATCCAGGCGCCGTTCAACCCCGAAGGCGGCGCCTATGGTCATGGACGCACCCATAGCCATGAGCATGGGTCTGAACACAGCCACGACCACTCACATGACCATTCACATGGATGAAGCCGCGCTCTATCGGTTGATCACGTGGCTGTCGCCGGGGTTTCCCGTTGGTGCCTACGCCTATAGCCATGGGTTGGAGTGGGCGGTGGAAGACGGCGCCGTACGCGACCGTGATGCCCTGGGGTTATGGCTGGAAGACGTACTGCAACATGGCGGCGGACGGTCCGACGCTATTTTATTTCACCACGCCTGGGCCGCAGCGCGCAATGGAGACAGCGCCGAACTCACCGACATTAACGATCTCGCCATCGCCTTGGCGCCAAGTCGGGAACGCCGATTGGAATTTGTAGATCAGGGACGCGCATTTCTAATCGCCATTAAACCAACTTGGCCCTGGGACGGCGCACCGGACATTTCAGTCTTCGAAGGCAAAACTATCGCGTACCCCATCGCGGTCGCCATGGCGACGGCAGGCCATGGCATCGATTTACGCCCGGCGCTAGGCGCCTATTTACACGGCTTCGCTGCCAATTTGGTATCTGCGGGCGTACGCCTCATTCCACTTGGCCAAACCGAAGGACAGCAGCTTATCGCCCATCTGGAACCTGTCATTCATTCGGTCACACAAGACGCATTAACCGCCACGTTGGATGATTTAGGCGGAGCGGCGTTTCTCGCCGACATCGCTTCCATGCGACACGAAACCCAATACACAAGGCTATTTCGAACATGACTAAATCACTACATGGGCCCCTTCGCGTCGGCATCGGCGGCCCCGTCGGGTCTGGCAAAACCGCACTCATGGAACGGTTGTGCCAGACCTTCCGCGATAAATTCGACATCTGCGCCATCACCAACGACATCTACACCAAGGAAGACGCCGAAGCGCTAACCCGGCGCGGCGCCCTACCTTCGGACCGAATTGTCGGCGTCGAAACCGGCGGGTGTCCACACACCGCCATCCGTGAAGACGCATCGATCAACCTCGCCGCCATCGCGGATTTACGCACCCAATTCCCCGGACTCGATTTGATCCTCATCGAATCCGGCGGCGATAATCTGGCCGCGACCTTCAGCCCGGAGCTCGCCGACATCACCATCTATGTCATCGACGTGTCGGCGGGCGACGACATACCACGCAAGGGCGGGCCGGGCATCACCCGCTCCGACGTGCTGGTCATCAATAAAACCGATCTGGCACCTTATGTCGGCGCTGATCTGGACGCCATGCGCAAAGACACCCAGCGCATGCGCGGCGACCGCCCGTTCGTATTTACCAACATGAAAACCGCCGACGGCGTCCCCGACATCGCCCGTGAACTTTGCCGGCTTGGGGGGTTGGAAACCAAAGCCTAACCGTTCGTGACCGTTACTTGGCCGCCGTCGCTTCAATTTCGATGAGGAATTCAGGCGACGCCAGACCATCGACGATCAACAAGGTCGAAGCGGGCAGGACATCGTCGCCAATGACTTTTTTGCGCGCCGCGCGATAGGCTTCGACATAACGCGGATCCGTCAAGAACACGGTAAACTTAACCAGGTCGCTCTTGCGCATTTTATGTTCGCGCAGACACGCGACGATATTGCGGAACACCTGTTCGGCCTGTTTGCGAATACCCACCTGAATCTCTCCCTTGACGTTCACGCCGATCTGACCGGCGATCACCACCCATTCGGCATTTGCGGGAACCTTCACTGTATGGCTATAGGCGCCGCCGGGGGCTCGCACGGTTTTGGGATTAACAAATTCATTCATGTAAATTAACTCCTGTCCTGTTCGATTATTTTTGGTCGCGCAGCATAGTTTAACCTGTGGTGAGGAATTTCCTACAAATCATATATGCATCTTGGCTATTCCCAGTCTTGTCTTAAGGGGCCGACACTGCGACATTCGAAGCCTGTTTGAACATATTCGGAGCATTGTCGATGCAATCGGTCAAAGGAAAAATCGCCTGGGTGACAGGCGCAGGAACAGGAATTGGACGCGCAGGTGCGGTGGCGCTGGGGGCGGCGGGCGCGACGGTTATATTATCGGGCCGCCGGGTTCCAGAGTTGGAAGCCGCTGCCAAACGCATCAACGATGCGGGCGGCGCAGCCATCGTTGAACAGCTCGACATTGCCGATGGCGACGCCGTCGACGCCGTCGTAGGCCGGATCACGGAAAAATATGGGCGGCTCGACATTCTTGTTAACAGCGCCGGATTGAACCGGCCCAATCGCCGTTGGAAAACGATGGAGAGAGAAGACTGGGACATCGTTATCGACGTTAATTTAACTGGCGCCTTCAACTGTTCCCTGGCGGCGTTACGCGTCATGCGACCGCAACGTGACGGCTTGATCATAAACGTGTCCTCGATGGCGGGACGTCGGGTCGGCACCGTATCGGGCTTCGCCTATGCGGCGTCGAAACACGGGGTCAACGCGATGAGCGAGAGCATCAACATCGAAAATTGCCATCTGGGCATTCGCGCCTGCGCCTTATGCCCCGGCGAAGTCGCAACCGAAATCATGGACAAGCGCCCAAACCCGCCCAGCGCCGAAGACCGCGCCCGTATGATCCAGGAAGACGATATCGGCGAGACGATTTTATTCATCTCGCAGACACCCGCAAATGTATGCTTGAACGAGGTGCTAATCACACCGACGTGGAACCGAGGTTATATCGGATCTGCGGAACACGCTATTGATCGCACCGAGTAGTTATTAATCAGGTGCGCAGGCGCGAATGGCCGCTTCAAAAACGGCCTTTGCGCCAGGCCCGCGCGCGAACGGGCTGATGATTGGCAAATCGAGGCCCGCGTCGCGGTATTCGTTGATCCGTGCCCGGCAATCATCCGACGTCCCAACGATTCCTGTGGCGTCGACCATGGCGTCGGTGACCAAACGGGCCGCCCCCGCCCGGTCGCCTTGCGCCCAAGCTTTCGATATAGCGACAGCCTCTTCCGCAAAACCATATTCCGAAATCAGCCTATTGTAGCGCGGGAAAAACCCGGCGTAGAAAGCGACGCCTGGCCGCATGATATCGCGCGCCGCTTCCAGCGTGTCCGCGACCGCCATGGGCAACAGCGACGTGACGTCGACCTTGGCAGGGTCGCGGCCCGCGCTGACAGCGCCTTCCGCGATAAGCGGTTTAATTTTTTCCGCTGTCTCCAACGTACTGCGCGTCAAAATCACACCATCTGAAATTTCGCCGCACAACCGCATCATCTTTGGAAACAACGCGGATATATATATTGGCATGTCTGCGCGGTAGGGCCGAAACCATAGATCAAAATTTTCAATCCGGATCGCCTCGCCTTCATACTGCACCTCACCATCACGCAAGAGCGCCCGGACAATAGCGACCGCGTCACGCACATGGGACAGCGGCTTGGCGTAAGGAACACCATGTTCCGGTTCGACCTGGACCTTATGGCTCGATCCCAACCCCAGTATAAAGCGCCCGTCGGACAGCTCATCGATCGTGCCCGCCGCCATGGCGATGGTCGGCGCGGTGCGGACAAACACGCTGCTGATGCTGGTGCCAAGTTTTATGCGGGTGGTTTGCGCAGCACACGCCGCCAGCACGGCAAATTGATCACCGCCATGGCCTTCCGCCACCCAGGCTGATTCATATCCCAGAGATTCCGCCAGTTTCACGCAGTCCACAATTTCGGACGGGTTGGGTCCGCCGGACACTGCCACACCAAGTCGCGCCATATCGAAACTCCTCTTTACCCCTCTAACTTTACGGATGCTACCGCGATCAACCGCCCGGCACCATATCGCGACTGGACGATTGCATCATTTACCCAGATGATTTCTAGTGGTGCAACCGAGACGGATGGCACCCGCCCGTTTTGGTTAGTTGCCTTACCAGATCAATAGGTTGGTAGTCTGAATCACGAAGGGCTTGGGAACTACGCATTTTGATCAGACCACTAAGGAGATGGAACGATGAAAATTTGGCTACAAAGCGGTAGCGCCCTGGCGACGGACAATGCCAGTCCTTATGGGCGGCTCTACGAAGACTCGATGGAACGTCGGATGAATATCGTTGCACGGCCTGGCGTCACGGTCGAAACCTTCGGCATCGATGGGACGCCACATGGCAAGGACCGTTATCACGCCGCGTTCCATATGGTGACGACCTTGATGATTAAAAGCGCGTTACGCGCCAAGGAGAGCGGTTTCGATGCAGTCGCCATAATCAACACCTTCGATCACGGCTATTACGAAATGCGTGAAGTCATCGACTTGCCCCTTGCGTTCATCAGCGAAAGCGCGATGTACCTCGCCTGTCAGCTGGCACCGTCTTTTGGTTTCGTCACGCATAATCAGGCGATGCTGCTGCATGTCTCGGAACTGGCGAAACGATACGGTATCGCTGAACGCATGGCTGCAGGAATGCATCTTGGCATGAGCTACGTCGATTTCCCTAAAATGCATGACAATCCCATGATTTTTATCGAGACTTTCACGACCGCAGCGCGGGCGGTCATTTCCCGTGGGGCCGCGACAATTCTGGTCGCAGGCAATCCAATGAACATGTTTCTGATTGACCACGATGTGCGCGAGGTTGACGGCGTTCCCATCCTCGATTGCTGCGCGGCAGTCGTTAAAACAGTGGAAATGCTGGTCGATCTGGACCGGTTAGGCATTCGGCGCGGTCAAACCGGGCTCTTCACCGCACCACCGCCGAACGAGCGGGTGAAACTACAGCACTTGTTTGACTAGGGTGGCGTCATAATGGCCAACCCGAATACCCCGAAGGAGGACGAGGCCGCGGCCAAACTCGCCCAGATTTCCAAGGACACTTGGAACATTGTCTCGAATATTGAAGATTTTGACCGACTCCAATATGTGTTGCGCCCCTATGTCAGGCGTATGCCGGTCATGAATTATCAATTCAAGTCTCTTCATACAGACGCGCATAGTTTTCGACGCTTGGTCACCGATGACGATGTCGTAAGCTTCGATCAATTCCGTGACGCCGCCGGCCCAAAGCGCGTTTTGTTATGTGACAGCACCATATTTAAATATGGGATCGACGATGATAAAACCCTTCAGGCGCAATGGTCCGGACACAGTTCCAACGCCGCGCTTTGGACTCATTTTCGTCGCCAGTCCCGCATATTTTTTAACCTCGATTATTGCTGGAACTGTTCATACCCGCCAACACAAATTTCGTATCCATCGTTGTTTCCACTGCCGTCCCTGTGATTAATATACTGTCATCCTTCGACACCAAACCTTACCCCGCGCTATTCGGCTAATCCACTGATGCAATGCCCAACGTCCGTGCCGTTACGGCTCTAACCAAGCCACGTTTTACGCTCGCCAGCGGCGAAAAAATCAACGATCAGCAAGTCGCATTTCAAACGCCTTCAATGATATTCGCAAAACATTCACTTGATGACCGCGCATCTTCGCGCCATGATTGCGGTGCCGTTATTGGCATGGTTCAGACAAGTCCCATTCTGGATTGGCAAACCACTGGCACCGCAGGAACACTAGGCCATGTATTTGTTCGTGCAAAAACACAAAACCCACATCACCCTAGTATCGAATGAGGGATCACGACCCTACTGGATGCAATATATCGCCTCCATCGTGACAGCATGCCGGAAATGCGGTTGCGACTTTATCAACTTTAACAAAATGGACGCGCTGAAAGGTCCGGCGTGGATGTTTTATGACCACTTCCATCTGAACGCCCAAGGCACAAGCCACGTTGCCAACCGGATCAGAGATTAAGCCCACCACACCACGAACAAATAGAGGTCAGCACACCATGAGCGACGCCCCACTGCACAATCAAACCATCACCGAATTAAGTATCCAAATCCGCGAGGGTGCCTTATCACCTGTTGCGCTGACAGAACATTTGTTATCCCGCATCAACGCCCTGAATGGACCGCTCAACGCGTTCAACCTGGTCACGGCGGACCGCGCGAGAGTCGAAGCGGAAGCGGCGGAGACCAAATTGAAATCCGGAAGCAACCTTGGCCCGCTGCACGGAATTCCGTACGCCGTGAAGGATATTTTCGACGTCGGCGGCCTGCCGACTACCGCTGGGTCACGCACCTTGGGCGACAATATCCGTGAACAGGATTGCACGGTGACACAGCGCTTGCGCAACGCCGGTATGATCGTGCTGGGCAAAACCATCACGGTTGAGTTTGCCAAGGGCATTGCGGGCATCAATCACATCCAGGGAACACCTCACAATCCCTGGCATGCCACGCCACATATTCCAGGCGGGTCGAGCGCCGGGTCCGCAGTGGCGGTCGCTGCCGGGTTGGCGCCGATGGCGTTAGGGTCCGACACAGGCGGGTCTGTACGGGCACCAGCGGGGCTTTGCGGCACGGTCGGGTTGAAAACCACGGTCGGCCGGGTCAGCCGCCATGGTGTGTTTCCGTTAAGCTGGACATTGGATTCGGTGGGACCGCTGACACGTTCGGTCGAGGACGCCGCCCTGGCGTACACGACCATGCACGGCGAAGACCTGAACGACGACAGCACCATCGGGATCGGAACACATGACGTCCTGGAAAATTTAAAAGCTGGCATCAAAGGATTGCGCGTCGGCATTCCCGAAGATGTATTTTACGACGATTTGGATCCGGAAGTTGAAAATTCAATACGTGATTGTGCCGCTATGTTCACGGATTTAGGCGCCCATGTTTCAACCATTTCCTATCCAGAGGCGCGCATAGCGCAATCGATTCGCAGCTCCATCAGCAGTATAGAGGCCTGTGTGATTCATCGAAAGCGTCTGGAAACAATGGTCGAGCAAATGGACCCCATCGTCGGCCCGCGGATGCTATTGGACTTAAACCGTCCCGCCACAGAATACGCTGCGGCCCTTCGCCAAATGCACGCGTTGCGACGAACTCAGGCGACGGGAAGCCTGCGTGATATAGATATCCTGCTGGTCCCGACCATCCAGTCTCCAGCAATCCCTGTCGCGGCGTTCGAAGAATCACTAGAAACTTATATCGAACTCTCCAAACGGTATTCCGATAACACCGCCACTGGCAATGTGCTCGGCCTGTGCGGACTGTCGCTGCCCTGCGGGGTTTCGACCAAAGGTTTGCCGATTGGATTGATGATCTACGCCAAGCCATTTGCTGAGGATATCGCCTTGCGCGCTGGGTACGCCTACGAACAAGCTACCGAGTGGCGCTTGCAACATCCCGACCTTGGCTGGGCGTCGTAAGGCGCGCTAATCAAAAATTCGCTATTTTACTAAAGGACAGCAACATGGCGCGCATCGCGATCGGCGGATTTCAGCACGAAA
>JAPKDL010000056.1 GCA_028822585.1 Alphaproteobacteria bacterium
CGCCTTGGCGGCGACCGTGATGCGGCCCGCCTGCAGCGCCTGCATGACGATCCGGAAACCGTCGCCTTCCGCGCCCAGGCGGTTTTCCACCGGCACGACAAAATCATCCAGGAACACGGCGTTGGTCCGCAGTGCCTTGGAGAGGCCATGCATGTCGATGGGCCGTGCATCGAAGCCAGGATACTTCTTTGGTTCGACGATAAACGCGGTGGCGGAACGTGGGTCGTCAGGATCGGTTTTGGCCAGTAAGACGCCAACATCAGTTTCATTGGCCATGGACGCCCACATTTTAGAGCCCGTTATTCGGTAGACATCACCATCCCGTTTGGCGTGTGTTTTCATATTACCCAAGGCATCAGAACCGCCGCCGGGTTCGGTTAGCGACATCATGCCAATGGCATCTCCGGCTAATAGCATCGGGACATATTTCATGATCTGAGTCGGTGTGCCGGCCGTGTAGATGCAATAGGGGCAGGTGGACGCTTGCTGATTGTTGCAGGATGCAAACCGTACATCGTTGCGCGCTAATTCCTCGCTCACCACCGCGCTGGCCAGAAACCCCAAATCGGACCCGCCTACGGATTCGGGAAAGACCGAGCCATAAAACCCTGCCGCGCCGGCTTTTTTCACCAGGTCACGGGGAAAGACGCCGCGCGATTCGTAGTCTGGCATGGCCGGTTTGACCTCGGTCTCCATGAACCGGTTGAGGCTGTCGCGCAACAGGCGGATTTCGTCCGGTAAAGCGTCGTCCATCAATTTGTCTCCCTATCCGATAACATTCGACTCCCGAAGCGCCGCCAGCGCGGCGGCGTCCAGGTTCAAGAGTTCTGTAAGAACCTCGTCTGTGTGTTGGCCCAACAATGGTGGCGCGACGGGTGTTGCGGTGGGTGTGCCGGATAATTTCAAGGGGCTGGCCATCATTCGCAATTCGCCCGCCGTGGGATGGTCGACCGTTGTCACCATGCCCGCTTCGGCGACTTCTGGGCTTTCCAGCGCTTCGCTAATACCGCGCACGGGCCCCGCCGGAGCGCCTGCCTTTTGAATGTGCGCGACCCAGTTGTCTCGAGTGTCCGTGGCGAAGGCATCCGTCAACAGGGCCATCAGACTATCCCGGTTTTGGACCCGCGCGGAATTGGTGTTGTAGCGTTCGTCTTCCAGCAAATCCGGCCGGTCTAACGCCTTTGTGGCCAGCGTGTTGAACAGCTTGTCAGTGCCGCAGGCTAAATAGAACATACCGCCGTCGGACCCTCGAAACGCGCCGACCGGGCTGGCGGTTGGGAACCCGTTGCCCAGGCGTGGTGGGTTTTCCCCACTGGCGAAATAATACTGCGCCATGTTACCCAAGGCGCCCAACGCGCCTTTCATTAAGGACAGGTCAATGTGCTGGCCTTGCCCGGAGTCACGCTGGGCGACAATTGCGGCTGAAATAGCGGTGGAGGCGTACAGGCCGGTATACAAATCTGTGAGGGACAAGGGATGGCGCATGGGTTCGCCATCAGGAACGCCGTTGAGCGACATCAACCCCATTTCTGCCTGCAGCACCGGATCGAGCCCTGGCCTATGCGACATCATCCCGGTCTGTCCGTAGGACGAGATTGAGCAATAGATCAAATGCGGATGGCGATCCTTGATCGAGTCATAATCCAGGCCCAGCCGTTTGGTGACGCCCGGCCGGAAATTTTCGATCACCACATGGGCCTCTTTTAAAAGGTTGTCGATGAGCGCGCGGCCCTCTTTGGCCTTCAAGTCGATGGCGACACTTTTTTTGTTACGGTTAAAGGCCAGATAGAAATGCGCCTCTCCGCCCTGCGCCGGGGGTTTCATGTGGCGTGTGTCGTCGCCATGGCCCGGGCGTTCGATCTTGATCACTTCCGCGCCCAAATCCGCCAGCTGCAATGTGCAAAAGGGGCCGACGATGATGCGCGTTAAATCAATCACGCGCACGCCCCTGAGGGGCCCTTGGTTTTGAGGGTCTGAATTCTTGGTGTCGTTCATGCTTGTCCTATGTCTACTTTTGCGTTGACGGCGTTCAGCGCCTCGATTGCGCCGGTTACCAAATCCGCCATGATGTCCGCGGCGGGTCGGATTGACCCAATTCCGCCCGCGCCTTGACCGGCAGGGTTGGAATGCAAATCGTACCGGTCCGCGGCGGCCGCGGCGGAATTGAAGTCGTCCATCAGAATTTTCTGATACGGCATGGGCAACGTGTTGAGCCCGGCGTCGTCCCAGGCCTTGATCGCGTCGTTCTTAAAGCTGCGCATGGTCTTGCCGGTATAGACCTTGCGAATGTCGAAATCCTGCGAGCGGCCTTCGGCGATCTGGCGTTTGTGTTCGTTGTGAATATCGCACTCGTCCGAGGCTAGAAATGCGGTGCCGACCCAAACGCCCGCCGCGCCCAGCGACAAAGCCCCGGCGACGCCGCGTCCGTTAACAATGCCACCCGCCGCCAAGACCGGCGTCGGCGCGACCGCGTCCACCACTTGTGGGATCAGCGGCAGGCTGGCGATCCATCCGGTATGCCCGCCCGCCTCATAACCTTGGGCGACGATGATATCGACGCCCGCCTTTTTCTGGCGTTCCGCATTGCGCGGCGACCCGGCCAACCCCATCATCACCATGTCCCGTTCGCGCGCCAAGGGCGTGACCCAGGACGGGTCCCCCAGACCGGCGGCGAAGACTTGAATATCTTCGCTCATGATAACGTCGACTTGTTGTTGCAACATATTGCGATTCGATGCGCCCGGCGTGCCGCCGTCGGCCCCGGTGGTGTTGGCGACGACAAATTCATTTTTGACGGGGTGTGGGCCAAACCCGTGTTCCGCCATGATCCCCCGGACAAACGTCGCTTGTTCGGGATAGCGTTCTTCAATCTGCCGGCGGACTTCGGACCGGGTCAGCGGCGTGTCGCTGGGAATATTGCCGGGCAGGATGAGATCAACGCCGATGGGTTTGTCTGTCAATTTCCGGGTGCGGCGGATCACGTCCCGCAATTCCTCGGGCTCCAAACCAGACCCACCAATGACGCCCAACCCGCCTGCATTCGACACGGCGGCGACCAGGGCGGGCGGCGTCGCCTTGCCACGCGAGCCCATGCCGGCAAGGACAATGGGGTATTCAATATTTAATAAATCGCAAAGTTTTGTGCGAAATACGGGACGCATGGTTTGAACTCCTTTTGCTTTGATACTGGAATGGTATGGGGCCGAAGTTCATTTGAAAAGCCACAGCGTCCTTTTTTGGAAGCGGCGTGCGCGCTACCATGTGGATTGATGTCTCATCGGAAGGGAATTTTATGGCGAACAATTTAATTTTGGACGTTGAGGACGGGATCGCCACGCTGACCCTGGATCGACCGGAAAAGCTCAACGCCTTCACCGCTGACATGCTGACAGGCTTGATCACGGCGCTGGATGAATGCGAGACGCGAGACGATGTCCGTGCCGTCATCCTGACAGGCGCGGGGCGTGCTTTTTGCAGTGGTGGCGACCTCAATACCATGGGCGAAGAGGTTGATAACCGACCGCATGTCACGAAGGACCGCATCTGGTTGGGCATTCAAGCCTTTCCCAAACGCCTGGCGCAATTTGACAAGCCAATTATCGCCGCCGTTAATGGCGTCGCTGTCGGCGGTGGAATGGATTTGGCGCTGGCCTGCGATATTCGTGTCGCCGGTGAAGCCGCACGATTCGCGGAAACTTACGCCAAAATAGGCTTGGCGCCGGGCGGTGGCGGCGCGTATTTCCTGCCCCGCATCATTGGACAGGCGCGCGCGCTGGAAATGTTGTGGACGGCGGAATTCCTGAATGCTGCCCAGGCCTTGGAGATTGGGTTGGTCAATCATGTCTATCCGAACGAGGATTTGATGGTGGAGACCCGGAAGCTGGCTTTGCGTATCGCTGCGATGCCACCACTTTCGGTGCGGTTGATCAAACGGGCGGTCGCCCAAGGACTTGACGCGGATATGACGACGGCGTTTGATTTGATTAGTTCTCATATCGCCGTGGCGCGCGCCGGACCGGACCATTCCGAAGCCATCGCCGCCTTCAAGGAAAAGCGGCCCGGAAAATTCGTTGGATACTAAATCCGTCGGGTGAAAATTTTTAAAAATTAGGGACAATACCATGAAGACATCGGTTCATATTGGCTGGCAGTCGCTCGGCGATTTCCAATCCACCGTCGACTTTGTGCAGGAAGCTGAACGCCTTGGCGTCGATTGCGCCTGGGCCAGCGAAGCCTGGTGGACGGATGCTGCGACGCCGCTGGCCTACCTGGCGGGGCAAACGTCGAAAATCAAACTCGGGTCTCATATCATGCAGATCAGCGCCCGCACGCCCGCGATGACGGCAATGACCGCGTTGACGTTGAACGGATTGTCGAACGGACGTTTCATCCTGGGGTTGGGGGTTAGCGGCCCGCAGGTCGTCGAAGGATTGCACGGGGCACCCTACAAGGGACCGTTGACCCGGTTGAAGGAAACTGTCGATATCGTGCGCATGGCGTTTCGCGGCGAGCGGATTAAATACGACGGGAAGTACCACCAATTGCCACTGCCCGGTGGCGAAGGCAAGGCTTTGAAATTACTGCATGAGCCAGCGGATATCCCGGTCATGTTGGCGACGCTGGGACCAAAGGCGTTGGAATACACTGGCGCGTCCGCGGATGGTTGGCTCGGGACGTCGTTTTCGCCCGATCACCCCGAAGCGCTGATGCAACATCTGGAACGCGGCGCCAAATCTGCCGGGCGTTCGCTGTCGGATATGGAGTTGCAAACCGCGTGCACCGTGGTGATTGGCGAAGATGTGGAAGGGATGATCGAAGCCCAACGTGCCAAGGTGGCGTTTCAAATGGGCGCTATGGGATCGGCTAAAACAAACTTCTATAACGAAGCGGTGCAACGCGCCGGATACGCCGAAGACGCGCAAGCGGTGCAAAGCCTGTGGGTTGCGGGCAAGCGCGACGAGGCGCGCAAACGCGTGCCGGACGCCATGATTACGAAGTTCGGCGCCATCGGCACGCCCGAGATGGTGCGAGAACGGTTCAAGGTGTACAAAAAAGCGGGTATCTCCTCGCTCGCGTTCCGGTTTGCCGATAACGACGCAAAAACAAACATCGCGCAATTGGAACAAGCGATGGATTTGGTTAAGGGTTTGTAAACAGGCAGGATCACCGGCAATGGAACATCCTAAATCTTCTGGTTGGCGCGACTATCCTCGCTATCCTGACCCAGCGATTGAGACCTTCGATGAACGGTTCGATCAGTACCGAATCTTCAGCGCCGCCGTGGAACGGCTTCATACCGGATGTCGTTGGTCGGAAGGCCCGGTGTGGTTTGGCGATGGACGGTATCTATTGTGGAGCGATATTCCCAACAATCGGATTTTGAAGTGGGAAGAAGAAACTGGCACCGTTAGCTTGTATCGCCGCCCCACCGATTTTGCCAATGGGCATACCCGTGATCGACAGGGCCGTTTGATCACTTGTGAACATGGCGGACGCAAAGTGTCGCGCACCGAATATGACGGATCGATCACGACGATCATGGAAGATTGGAAAGGCAAGCGGCTGAATTCACCGAATGACGTGGTGGTGAAGTCGGACGGCTCGATTTGGTTCACCGACCCTGTGTTCGGCATCCTTGGCAATTACGAAGGGTTCAAGGCGGAACCTGAATTGCCGCAATGCGTTTACCGGGTGGATGGTGAGACCAGGATGGTGTCCATTGTCGCCGATGATATACTGGGGCCGAACGGGCTGTGTTTTTCGCCCGATGAATCGATCCTGTATATAGTGCAATCGCGCGGCGTGCCGCATCGAAATATCCTGGCTTATGACGTGACGGACAACGGTACGGATATCCAGAACAAACGAATTTTCATCGACGCCGGACCCGATGGCACACCCGATGGCATGCGGTGTGATATCGACGGAAATTTATGGTGTGGTTGGGGCATGGGATCGGCGGAACTGGACGGCGTCATGGTGTATGCGCCGGATGGCACCAGGATCGGACGCATTGCGCTTCCCGAACGGTGTGCGAATGTATGCTTCGGTGGCACTCAGCGGAACCGGCTGTTCATGGCGGCCAGTCAGTCGCTTTATGCGCTATATGTTAATACGCAAGGTGTGGCGGGCGGTTAAAGGGAGAATTGGTTATGAGCGAAGCGGCGATGGTGAACGACCAAGATTATGTGGAGGCTGACCTCGCCTACATCGTGGACGACGGCAAACCGTCCATCCGATATATCGATTGGCCGGAAGAAGCGCATAAGGAAAAACGTCCGGTGTATCAGTCTAAAACCATACGCATCGACAATGGGCGCATTACGGGGGGGGCTTTCACCTTGCCGCAACAGGGGTTTACCTTTGTTGAGGAAAAAACAGCCATGCAGGATTTCTTCGACGAAGATGAGGTCAAGCGCGTCTATTACGCCGAAACCGAAGCGCTGATAAAAGCTCAGAGTGGAGCGGCGCGCGTTGTCGTGTTTGATCATACGATCCGCACTGCTGATCCGGCGCGCCACGCGGAAGGTTGGATTCGCAACGCAGTAAAATCCGTTCACAACGACTACACGGAACGGTCCGCGCCGAAACGCGTGCGCGATATTCTGCCCGCCGATGAAGCCGAAGTGGCCTTGCAACGGCGCTTTGCGATTATACAGACATGGCGCTCAGTTGCGCCGCGTGTGGAGAGCGAACCGCTGGCCATGTGCGATGGGAGCACGATTCCAGAATCTGGGTTTATTTCTAACCAGCGCCGTTATCGCGACCGCACGGCTGAAACCTATCACATTGCCTACAACCCGGCGCATCGGTGGTATTATTTCCCGTTGATGACCCGCGACGAAGCGTTGGTGTTCAAGGTCTTCGACACGGACCGGGACGCAGGGGTTCGTTTTACTGCGCATACGTCCTTCGACGATCCGAACAGCGGGCCGGATGCGGCTATCCGCGAAAGTATCGAAATGCGTGCCTTTGCATTCTTTTAATCGCCCGTGAGCGATTCGGGCGCCTCCGACGGAACCTTGCCGGCGCCGCAACGTTATTTTGTCCTTGGCACGGTGACGCTGGCGACAATGTTGGGTGCCATGAGCTCGACCATCGCCTATGCGGTGCTGCCGCAGATGCAGGGCGCGCTTTCGGCCACCCAGGATCAGATCGCGTGGTCGGTGACATTCAACCTTATGGCCATGGCGGTTGCGACGCCGACGACCGGGTGGCTCGCCAACCGGTTCGGGCGCCGCCGTATTTTTCTGATCTGCGTCGTTATTTTTTCCATCGCCACGGTCATGTGTGGGGCGGCGGACAGTCTGGAAGGTCTGATCGCTTACCGCGTCGTCCAGGGGATGTTCGTGGCACCCATCGTGCCGCTGTCCCAAGCTATCATGCTAGGCGCTTTTCCCCATCATCAACGGGGATTGGCGACAGCAATTTGGGGCATGGGCGTGGTCATTGGCCCCATTGTTGGGCCGACCATCGGCGGATATGTCGCGGAAGCTTATAACTGGCGCTGGGTTTTCTTCATGATTGCTCCGGTCTGTGTTTTGTCGGTGTTTCTGGTGTGGGTGTTCATTACCGATAACCGGCGCCTTCAGGGCACGCGGCTGGATTGGACGGGGTTCGTGGCGTTGACCGTGGCGATTGCGTGTTTCCAGTTGATCATGGATCGGGGTGGCCGATTGGATTGGTATGAATCGCCGGAAATCATCCTGGAGACCTTTTTGGCGCTGGTAGCGTTTTATATTTTCATCGTGCACAGTTTTACCGCTGATGCGCCGTTTCTACCGCCGCATTTGTTGACGGATCGAAATTTTGCACTGGGGTTGTGTTTTGCGGTCGTGTTTGGCGCGTTGTCCTTTGTGCCCTTGGCGTTGTTGCCTCCGCTGCTGCAAAACTTGCGCGGGTTCCCCGACTCGTTGATAGGCAGCGTTCTGGCGGCGCGGGGATTAGGTAGTCTCCTGGGTAATTTCGCGGTTGTGGCGATGGGGCGGTTTGACCCGCGCATTTCGCTGGCCTTCGGGTTCCTGTGTCAGGGGGTCAGTGGGTTGTGCATGGCGCAATTCGATTTGAACGTAACCGTCTGGGACGCCATGTGGACCAGTGCGCTTCAAGGGTTTGGCAATAGTTTTCTATGGGTGCCGTTGACGATCCTAGCCTATGCGACGCTGCATCCGCGACAATTGGGTGAAGCGACGGCAGTATTTCATTTGCTGCGCAATTTGGGTAGCGCGATCTTTATTTCCATCTGCGTTGGTGTGGCGGTTCATTACGCCAGCGTCAACTACACGGTGATGTCGGAATCGATAACGCCGTTTAATCAAACATTACGCTTTCCGTCTTTGTCCGGAAATTGGCAAATTGACGATTTGGATGGCCTGGCGAGAATGAGCAACGAAGTCACGCGCCAGGCTGCAATGGTTGGATATGTGAATGCGTTCTATGTTTTTTCCTTTGTGGCGTTCAGCGTTGTGCCGTTCATCGTCTTCTTGAAACGACCGCCAAAAAGTCTGTAGGCTTGACCGGTCCTGCCTCTCGCGACACGCTAAAGGCCGTCTAAATGCTGAGAGATGATTCATGACATTATCCGTCACGCCTATTACGCCCGTGTTCGGCGCCCGCATTACCGGGGTCGATATTACCCAACCGCTGGACGATGCGACCTTCGTGGAAATTCGCGCGGCGTTTGATGAGCATCTTATCTTGTTGTTTTCCGATCAACCGATGACCGATGAGACGCAAATCACCTTTAGTGAACGGTTTGGGCGATTGGAAGGCTCGCGCGGGGCTAATCCTGGCGCTGGAACGGCGTTTGCGCGGCAATCCAATCTGGACATCAAGACTGGAGAGGTAATCCCTGCGGACGACCGGCGGATGTTTTATCAAAAAGCCAACATGCTGTGGCATGCGGACAGTTCGTTCAAGGAAACCCCCTCTTTATGTTCGGTCCTGACCGCGCGTATTGTTCCACCGGAAGGCGGCGCGACCGAATTGGCGTCGACGCGGGCGGCGTATAATTCTCTCAGTGATGTGGAAAAATCCGAGATTGAGGATCTGGTTGTTGAATACGACCTTTCTTATTCGCGGGGACTGGTTGGGTTTGAATTTACGGAAAAGGAATAAAGCTTCACACCGCCGGTGCGTCACCGGATGGTGCGGACCAACGCCGGGAATGGACGAAAATCGGTGATGATCGGCGTGCACGCTAAAGGCGTCGTGGGTTGGCCGGAAGATGAAAGTCGCGCATTGCTGGATGATCTGCAGGCCCGCGCGACACGACCGGAAAATACCTACCGCCACGAATGGTGCCGGGGCGACGTGATTGTTTGGGACAATCAGGCGGCCATACACAGAGCTACCGAATACGATACGGTCAAGCACCAACGTTTGATGCAACGCACGACGATATCCAGCGGCGTACCGGTGAACCCCGCTTAGGAACCCTTCGGGAACTGCATCACCAGCATTTCTAATCCATCAGGGCCGGCCTTGGCGGTCAGGGCGGATTCCGTTGCGGTCAGGAACACGCAGGACAATCGGTCGAAATCAGTGTTGCCATCGCGGTCCAATTCGCCATTCACGACCAGATGATATTGACCGCCGCCGGTGGCGGGGTCGGGTAGTTTCATTTTACTGCCTGGACCGAGCCGCAGAATAGAGGCCTGCAACCCGTCGTCTTCGGCGTTGAGGATGGGTTCCAATTCGCCACCCACGCGTGCAGATAGATCGTCGGGCGCACTCAAGACAACGTCGGGCGCCAATCGAAACCGTCGGGGGCCGGCGTTCAGCTTGTCGCGGTTTTGCGGCATGTATTTGGCGCCGGGGTCCCACGCCGCCCTTAGCGTAAAATACTGGACACCGTCTTCGCCCGCCGAGATCGGGCCATAGGGAGTGTGTCCATTGGCGTAATGCACAGAAATGGGCGCCGCGTCGTGTTTGCCAATCTTGCCGCCGCCGCCAACGAACACTTGAAATTGGTTGACCTCGTGAAAATGCGGCGGCGTCACCGAATTTGGCGGTTGTTCAACCAGGAAACCTTGCGGCAGGCCATTGTCGTTGGCTTCATTCCCATCCACATAGGTTCCACGTTCCGGCTGCATGCCCAGATACCCGCTGAGAAAATATTGCTGTCCGTGGACATCAATGGCGCGCCGATTGGCGTTCGCTTGCGCCGCAGTGATCACATGCATCATTAATAAAACGTCCTAAGTTGTTTGATTGGCGGTGTTACGCCTGGCGTTTCGGCCCATCACCATCCTCGACACCAACCCTGTGCCCGCGAGGTAATTGTAATGGAGCAAGCCGCCGACCAGTTCCCCACAGGCGTATAATCTATAATGAGAGCCTCACGCCCTTTTTATGCGGTTTGATGTCCCTTGGGTTTGGAATTCGTTCATAATGATACACATTGAACTGCGTATGAAAAGGACGCACCATCCCGCATCCCATGGCGGTGAGCCGGGAGGGGTGGCGAGTTGGGGCGGCAAAATGGTATTAATTCAAACGGGAAGGGAAAGCTGATATGAAGATCAAACGCGTGGAGCATGTGGCCATTGCGGTGCAAAATATGGCGGAGTCCATGAAGATGTTGGAGGACACGTTTGGGTTTGAAATGGAGCTGGAGGAGACAATCGGCACCACAAACCTCGCCATGTATCCTGTTGGCGAAACCTATATAGAGCTGCTGGAGACCGCCAACCCGGACTCCGCTGTTGGAAAATGGTTGGCTGAAAAAGGACAAAGTCTTTTCCATCTATGTTTTGAGGTGGATGACATCGAAGCTGCCCTGGACGAATTGCGCGGCAAAGGCGTGAAGCTGTTGGACGAGACGCCGCGCACTGGCCATGGCGGCGCCAAGATCGCCTTCATCAACCCCGAATCGACCGGTGATATTCTGGTCGAATTGACCGAACTCACGCATTAAGAAAGCGCCATCATGAAAATCGGAATATCCCTGCCCGTTCGGGAATTACAAGACGACGTTGGCGCCATCAAGGCCTTCGCCCAAGCCGCTGAAGAGCTTGGGTTAAGCCACTTGCGGGTGCCGGAGCAGATCATCCGCCCCGGCAGCGGGCCTTTGCATGAACCGCTGACCCTGATGGCGTTGATCGCGGGCGCCACTGAAAAGATTGAACTGGTTCCCTCGGTCATCATGTTGCCCGCGCGTCAGACCGTGCTGGTCGCCAAGCAAGCCGCGACCTTGGACCGGATGTCTGGCGGGCGGCTTCGGCTGGGTGTTGGTATTGGCCGGGACAAAGTAGAATATGACGCGTTGGGGATGGATTTCCACAATCGCGGCGCAAGGTGCGAGGAACAGATCGAGCTTCTGCGCCTGCTCTGGACGCAGGAAACCGTTGAGTTTGACGGTAAATGGGACCAGGTGTCCGGTGCCGGGATCAACCCGTTACCCTATCAGAAACCCATCCCAATCTGGCTGGGCGTGCGCGGTGTTCCGGTTCCACGTGTGCGGCGCCGCATTGGGCGTCAGGCGGATGGCTGGTTCATCCTGGCGACGCCGGAAGAATTCCCCGATGTTCGGGACGATGTTTACCGGGAAGCCGAATCCGCCGGGCGCGACCCCGCCAGTATTGGCATGGAAGCGGGCGTCGCCGTCGTTGGCCCGCGCGAACATGAATGGAAAAGCCGCGTCGCTGGGTGGCGGGATATGGGGCTGACCCATCTCTGCCTGCGTACCTTGGGCGGCGATATCCCACCTGACCGGCACATCGAGCGGATGCAACAGGCCGTGGTGGAATTGCCGGCAGTTTAACGTTTGGCTACAGCCCCAGCACTCGTTTGGCGATGATGTTTTTCTGAATTTCGTTTGATCCGCCATAGATGGACGACGCCCGGCGGAGCAGCCGGTCGGCCATGATTCCCGCCGTGTATTCCGGACCCACCGGGGGTTCGTTCCAATCGGGTTGGAATTGGTTGGTGGAATACGGCAGGCCGTAATAAGCCAGCGCCTGGATCAGAATTTCGTTTAATTCCTGGCCAATCTGCGTGCCGCTGACCTTCAACGTCGAGGATTGGTCGCCGGGGCTGCGGCCCGCGCTGATATTCGCCTGCATCCTCAAATCGGTGAGCGCCAGCGCTTCCAATGACACCGAGACCTCCGCCAGCCGCGCCTTGAAAGCGGGGTCGTCGATCAGCGCGCCGCCATAGGCGAGTTCTTGCGAGGCAATGCTTTTGACCTTGTTGATCGTGCGCTTGTGGGTCGCGATTTGCGCGATACCCGCGCGTTCATGGCCCAACAGATATTTCGCATAGGTCCAGCCCATGTTTTCTTCCGCGATCCGGTTGGACACCGGCACCCGTACGTCGTCGAAGAAGACTTCGTTTAAGTGATGACGGCCATCCATGGAGATGATGGGTTTGATCGTGACGCCCTTGGACTTGATGTCGAACAATAGAAAGGTGATGCCTTCCTGCTGCTTGACCTCGGCGTCAGTGCGCACGAGACAGAAAATCCAATCCGCCAGATGCGCCAACGAGGTCCATATTTTTTGGCCGTTGACGACATATTCGTCGCCATCCTGGATGGCGCGGGTTTGCAGGGACGCCAAATCCGACCCAGACCCCGGTTCGGAATAGCCCTGGCACCAATACACGTCGCCGCTGAGGATTTTTGGCAGATGCTGTTTCTTCTGTTCGTCTGTGCCGTAGGTGTAGATCACCGGGCCGACCATGGTGACGCCAAAACCGCTGACTGCGGGGCAATCGGCGGCCTGATATTCTTCCGCGAAGATGTGTTTTTGGATCGACGTCCAGCCAGGGCCGCCATATTCCGCCGGCCAGTTGGGGGCGACCCAACCGCGGTCATGTAAGATTTTTTGCCATTTCACGGCCAGCGGTTTGGAAATATGGGCGCCGCGCGCGTTGGCGTCGCGAATTTCCTGCGGCAATTTTTCCGCAATAAAGCTCCGCACTTCCTCGCGAAATGCTAAATCTTCGTCGCTGTACAGCAAATCCATGGCTTGATCTCCTTACCTAAGGGGCCACGCTAAATAATCGCAGCCAAAAACGGATAGGGACATTGTACACGCGCGTATTTTTGCGGCAAGGATGGGGATGGGATTATTCAGGCGATTTTAATTCAGGCGATTCCAACAGGGGAGCGTGAAATAAAACGTTCCGCCAACGCCTAGTTCTGGGTCGATTTCCGCGGCTTCTCAGCGGGCCTTGCCAATCAAAATGCCTGGCGATACATCCAAGTATTTTCTAACTGGGTGGGAAAAATAGGTGAACCGCAAGTGTTCGTCAGTTTTCCAAAATCCGTCTGACGCCACTTCCGCAATACCGCTGTTCGCTTTGTTGTCGCTAATCCTTAATTAGGTTGGGATTGTGGCGTGGTTGTTTTGGCGCAAATTTTGTCATGTATGTGGTGTTTCAAAAGCGGATCAGAACCTTCGGCTATTGAAGTGTTGCACGCTGGGGGTCTTGCAAGAGGTAGGGCCAGTCCTTTAGCCTCCCGTCAGCGCTACCGCCAATTCCGTGAAATCCCGGACTATGATGTCCGGTTGATGCGGCGTCTCGCCGAACGGGCGTTTGCGCCGGTCGATGAAGGCGGTGCGCATGCCGTAGCACTTAGCGCCGATGCAATCGAACGCATGGTTGGCAACGAACAGGCAGCTGGATCGATCAACGCCGATTATCTCCGCAGCGCTGGCATAGGTTTTCCAGTGCGGCTTGAAATATCCCGATTCTTCGACCGAAATGACATGATCGAACGGAAACCCGATATGCGGTTTGGCCGCGTCTAGCATGTCGCGGTCGCCGTTGGACAGGATGGCGAGCTTGTACCCGGCGCCGCGCAATTTCGCCAAGGCGACGAGCACGTCAGGGAACGGCTTCAAAACTTCAATCTGACTGACTAGCCATTCAACCTCCGCCTGGGTGTAGTCGAAGCCGCACCGATCCATGACGTACGACACTGCGCGGTGGCCAATCTGGCGATACGGCGTATGCCCCCGGCCGCCTAGCGCATCTATCATAGAATTTTCATAATGTGTGCGCCGCCACCAGGTGACAAACCGGTGCGCCTCTCCGTCCCACCCCTTAGCCTTCAAAAATGGCGTGGCGGTGGCTGTCAAATCCCCCTGCATATCCACAATGGTGCCGTATTGATCAAACACCAAAACCTTGGTCTCGCGCGCCAGAATCTCAGCTCGTTCCATGAAAATGTCTCCTTTGGATGTGCGGTTAATGGCTCACGGGGTGGCGTCGCGTGACAGAGTTTGAGTGGCTTAATCTGACTTGCGATACTCCCATTCTTCGACCAGCACAATATACGCAAGTGACAGCGCCTCGACCATTATCGCGCCAAACAAAAATGGGATGCCGATTTGGAACATCGCGCCCGCCACCATGAGATAGTTTTCGGTTCCGTCTATCCATTGGCTAGCTAGGTCATCGAACAGGTCGTTCAATATCACCATCGGCGCGAGGGCGAGTGAGAGGGCAATGCCGAGCGTCCCATACTGCCCTTCGCGTTTGTCAACGTATAGGCAAAATTAACGACTATCGGATGGCGGCGGCGGGGAGGACCAGGAGGAATCCGGCGAGAGGGAGAAAGGCGGTGGGTTGGAGGACCCGAAACAAATGAAACTGTAGAGGGACTGAAAGAGGCTATCCGGGACGGTCGCATGCCCCACGCTGAGGGGCGGGCCGAGCGCCAGCAGGACGCCGCCGGTGATTGGCGCGATGACAAAAGCAAATATAAGAAAGAAAATGACGGCGAATAATAGCAATAACTCGGCGTATTGCCGTTCCAGCGCACTGAGAGAATATTGAATGTGGCGGTTTTTGGCGCTTAATTTGAGGATGATCAAGCGATGCCACGCCGTGATTTATGGAGCCAGGCATAGAAGAAGGGCGGCTACGAATAATTCTTCGAACGGTCCCAATCCAAGGGGACCAGATGGTCCAAAGTCGGTGCCCGTAAGGACTTTGACGACAAAAGTTACCAAAAAAAGGAACCAAATGAGGTGAAGACAAATCGAAGTATTTCCGAAGAGCCGCTGATGGGATTTGAGAAGAATTTCAAAGATGGGACGTTTCTGATGCGTCAGGATGTCGCCTCTACAGATTACCAAAACTCCGACCCCTCGTTTACTGACGGCATAAAGCCTATTTAACACAAAATTGAATCCCGAAACTGGAGAAACGCCGCGACAACTTTCTCAAGAAATTTTACCCGTAAATTTGTCTGCCCTGGAAACCAGCCTTCGCTGGTATGACGACTTAAACAGACAAATCAGCTCTTGAACTTTTTTCGATGCGGACTATATACCTATTTCAGCTGGTAGCTGGCGCACCGTCGCGATGGTAACGAATGTATTAAATGGCTACGTAGAGCTAACACGTAAAAAAGGGCGGCTTGACCTGCCATCGAAATACTGGCGAAGCCCCGAGTGGCATTGTAGGGTGACGGCAATCAATTAACCTATAAAAGGAGTCCATTATGGACGCGAAGGTCAAACGGCTGACCGAGCTTTCCCACGGGGGAGGCTGAGGCTGCAAGGTAGCACCGTCGGTGCTTAAGGAAATGCTGTCTCAATTGCCCGCCAGCGCCGCCAATCCGGCGCTTCTTGTCGGTTATGAAACCGGGGACGACGCCGCCGTTTACAAAGTGAACGACGAGCAAGGTGTGATCGCTACGACCGACTTCTTCATGCCTATTGTCGATGATCCGTTCGATTTCGGCCGGATCGCCGCCGCCAATGCGCTGTCCGATGTCTATGCGGTGGGCGGTAAGCCCATCATGGCGTTGGCCATCGCGGGCTTTCCCGTGAACGACATGACCCAGGACCAAATACAACAGGTTCTGGCGGGCGGCGCCAGCATGTGCGCCGAAGCGGGCGTGCCCATCGCGGGCGGTCACACCATCGATGCGCCGGAACCCATTTATGGGCTGGCGGTGGTCGGGCTGGTGCATCCGGACAAGATTAAACGCAATTCCGACGCCAAGGCGGGCGACGTGCTGATTCTGGGCAAGGGTCTCGGCGTCGGTATTCTGGGCGCGGCGATGAACAAGGATGAGCTGGATCCGGACGGCTATAAGGAAATGGTCGACACCACGACGAAGCTCAATTCCATCGGTGCGGATTTGGCGGAAATGGCCGGGGTCAACGCGGTGACGGACGTGACTGGCTTTGGGTTGGTCGGACATTTGTTTGAACTCTGCGAAGGCGCAGGTCTTGCCGCGACGCTGGACTGGGATAAATTGCCCATCCTGCCGCACGCGTTAGAGTATGCGAAAAAGGGCTACAACACGGGCGCCGCCAACCGCAACTGGGCCAGTTTTGGCGACGATGTTAGCGTGCCGGACGATATGGATCAGTGGAAACGCAACCTGCTGACGGACCCGCAAACCTCTGGCGGCTTAATGGTGTCCTGCCCGCCGGACCGCGCGGATGCTGTTGTGAAGTTGTTCCACGACCAAGGCTATGGTCATGCGACAATTATCGGCGATATGAACGCGGGCGCGCCGCATGTTACGGTACGGGAGTAGGGGGGAGGCTTACGACGCGACTTTATTGACGTCGATTATCGCGCGGCGGCGTTTGCGGTCGCGCAGCATGGCATATTTTCCATCGTCGGTTTTTTTGCGCCACTGCGCTATTTCCGGAAGGGTGCGGGTGCAGCCATAGCAATAGCGGCTTTTGGGCTCTATCAAACAAACCCCTATGCAGGGGCTTAGGTCGCGGCCAAGGTCGGTGTTTGTGTCGTCGCTCAAGTCTATTGTCATGGCGACATTCTCGGAAATTTACGCCGCACATACAACCGCGGCGCATACAACCAATGAACTTGCCCTTTTCCGGGCGTGCGGCTAGCGTTTAGACAAATCATTTCACGAGGGGAACATCACATGTATTGGACTGAACGCCGGGAACGCTTTCGCGCCGTTATCAATGGGGACCGCTGCGTCCATCCAGGATCCGTTTACGATCCGATCTCGGCGCGCATGGCCGAAGACATCGGGTTCGAGATTGGCATGTTCGCGGGGTCCGTTGCCTCCATGACCGTGCTGGGCGCGCCCGACCATATCGTCTTAACCTTGAGCGAGTTCGCCGGTCAGGCCTACCGAATTTGCCGGGCGGGAAATTTGGCGCTGATGGTGGATGCGGACCATGGCTACGGTAACGCGATGAACGTCAAACGCACGGTAGAGGAGTTGGAGACCGCGGGGGTTTCCGGCATGTCCATCGAAGACACCGATCTGCCGCAGCCCTATGGCAAGCTCGGCCAGCCGAGCCTGATTTCCATTGAGGAGGGCGTCGGCAAGATGAAGGCGGCCTTGTCGGGCCGTCAGGATCCGAATTTATGCATCGCCGGACGCACCAGTGCGTTGGGGATCAACGGCTTGGATGACGCCATTGCGCGCGGCCAGGCCTATGAAGCTGCCGGTGTGGACGCTATGTTCTACGTCGGCATTAAATCGCGCGACCAGTTGGAGGCGATTACGTCCGCCATCAACATCCCCATCATCATGGGCGGTGGCGGCGCGGAATTGGCCGATCTGGATTACCTGTCGGCGCAAAACGTGCGCATTTGCCTGCAAAGCCATCAGCCGTTTCTGGCGTCGGTGCGCGCGGCTTATGAAACTCTGAAAGCGTTGCGCGATGGTGTTTTGCCTAAGGATATTGACAGCGCGGCGTCGTCTGACCTGATGAAACAGGGCACACGGGCCGATGATTATGATAAATGGATGAAGGACTTCCTTGGCGGCGCGTAGACCAATCCCCATATATATGTTCTGATTAAGGCATGCCGGTGTAAAAGCGGAGCGTGAATCATGAAGGATGTAGGCGAAATTGGGACGCGTTTGGGAGCACGAATGGTGGAATTGGACGAAAACATTGTTGAAAGTCGGATGGGTTTTCGGTCCGAGCCCAGCGCGAATTTTTCCGAATAGGCCGTCGAGGCCGAAGACGACGAGGTCCTGGAAGGGTTGGAAAACCAGGCGTTGGCGGAGACCGAGAAAATTAATGCCGCGCTGGAGCGAATTGACGAAAAACGCCTGGAGGCGTTACCTTGCGCGCCGCTTTGTATCAAATGCGCATCTTAACGGGAAAGAGGGAATAGATCATGAAAAAAGCGACATTTGCGGCGGGTTGTTTCTGGGGTGTCGAGACAACGTTCCGGCAGACCAAAGGCGTCAAAGAGACGGCGGTCGGGTATATCGGCGGTACGTTGGAAAACCCGAGTTACGAAATGGTGTGTTCGGGCACATCGGGACACACCGAAGCCGTCGAAGTGGATTTCGACCCGGCGGAAGTGTCGTATGAAACCCTGTTAGCGGTATTTTGGGACTGCCATGATCCCACGACCTTGAACCGGCAGGGTCCCGATGTGGGTACGCAATACCGCTCGGGCGTATTTGTTCATGATGGTGAACAGGAAGCCGCCGCGCGGGCGTCAAAACAGGAAAATCAATCGAAATTCGGCAACGGAATTGTGTCGGAAATTACCCCCGCGTCGACATTTTACCGGGCCGAGGAATATCACCAGCAATATTTCGAAAAAAACAAAAGCCAGTTTGGTAGGCTGTTTTAGAGGGGCGTTTAAAGCCGGTTAATGGTTCGCCGTTCGCCACGCTTGAAACATTAACACGCACCATAAACGGTGCTGCCAATCATGCCTGCCGGATAAATAGTCTTTCCAAACCGCGCGGGGTTTTGTTGGATTGAAGAAACCCTGCTCTCGCAACATTCGGGCGTCGAGCAGGGACTCCGCCTAGTCCCGCAGATCGCCGCGCAGCCAGTCGCCGATGGGGACGCTGAAACCCATTTTAGGTCGAGCGAACAAGGCGTGCGGCGCGCAGCGTTACAACACATGGCGCAACACGGCCTTACCGCCATCCGGAGCCAATTTCATAGGTCGTGGCAACGACCAGGCGAAGGCGAACACCCGGTGATCCAACATCGGAATACGGCTTTCCAGGGCGACCGCCATGCTTGCGCGGTCCACTTTGCTCAGGATATCGTCGGGCAGATAGGTCAGCGCGTCCATCAACATCGTGGCGTGCGGTAGGTCCTCATCGCCGCGCCATAAATCCTCTCGGTCGAACAAGCTTTCCGATTCGAAACCGCTCACAATCACCGCCATCGGATTATTCCATTGGCTGCAAACCTCACGGTATAAATCCCGCCCAGATTTTGCCCCCAAGAGCCCGGCGAGTTTATGCAGCTTGTCGCCCACTTGCGGAATTTGAAACTGGCGTGGCAGAAGCGGACGCACGCCTGTAGCGGCACCATCCCAAACCGCTACCGGAACCACCGCCACCGCCACCGTCAACGCCAACGCCAGGCGCAGGGGCGCGTGGGGGTCGACGATTGAATCGCGCCACCCGATCCCTGGCCATATATCGGTTATAGCCGCCAAACAACTCATCACCGCCATCTCCGGACAGACTGAGCGTGACCGACTCGTGGGCCAACTGAGACACCAAATGGGTTGGAATTTTTGAGGAATCGGCGAAGGGTTCGTCATACATGGCAGGCAACGCGGGGGTCACTGCCTGAACCTCGGCTGGGGCGACGTAAAGTTCGCTATGGTGGGTCCCGAGATGTGCTGCGACAACGGCGGCGTGGCGGGCCTCTTTGAAATCGTCTTCATGAAACCCGATGGAGAAGGTTTTTATCGGCCGCGCGCTGGCGGATTGCATCAAGGCGACAATGGTCGACGAATCAACACCGCCTAACAGAAACGCGCCCAACGGCGCATTGGACACCATGCAATCGTGCACTGCCGCGCCCAACAACGTATCGAGTTCATCGACCGCATCGTCG
>JAPKDL010000057.1 GCA_028822585.1 Alphaproteobacteria bacterium
TGATTTAACAGGCGATTTAACAACAGTGACCCGTTAGATCAATTATCTCAATTGAAGCAACGGGTTAAATTTTTTTTGCACTAGTTATCTGGGACAGTACCTTAATTTTCTCTGCAAAAATTAAACTCATGGCTACATAGGCTTGGACAGCTTGTAGCCCCGGCATTAAACTCCCAATCCTAGCGTATCGCATCGGCATAAAAAGGACGACATGGCATGTCCAAAAACGGCGTTCCAGATGATATGAAAAATCTCGGTTTTGAAGAAGCGCTCGAAGAACTTGAAAAAATCGTGCGGAATTTAGAATTGGGCCAAGGGAAGCTCGACGATGCAATGAACGCCTATGAACGGGGCGCACAATTAAAGAAACACTGCGAACTACAACTGGCGGAAGCAAAGACTCGAGTTGAGAAAATCTCGTTTGCGGATAGCGGCGCAGCCTCTGTTGAACCTATGGAAACCGGCTGACCTAAATGCAACCATTCGAAGCTGCCCTGCAGGAAACAGCCCTTGCCGTCGAACAAGTGCTTGACCAGATTTTGACGCTGGAGGACACCGCAGAAGCGCGGCTATTTACCGCCATGCGATACGCGACGTTAGGCGGCGGCAAGCGGTTTCGCCCATTTTTGACCCGGCAATCCGCCAGATTATTTGGCGTTGCCTCATCCAATGCCTTGCGCGCCGGTGCCGCGATTGAACTCATCCACTGTTATTCACTCGTCCATGACGACCTGCCCGCCATGGACGACGATGACCTTCGGCGCGGTAAACAGACCGTACACAAAAAATTCGACGACGCGACGGCTATTCTCGCCGGTGACGGCTTATTGACCCTCGCCTTTGAAGTCATCGCCGACCCGGCAACCCATGAAATGGCCTCTGTTCGCACAGAACTTATTACGGGGCTGGCGAAAGCCTCGGGCGGCCATGGCATGGTCGGTGGCCAGATGATCGATCTTGCCGCGGAAACCACGATGTTGGAGATTGGTGGAATTACGCGCCTGCAGCAGTTGAAAACCGGCGCGATGATTGCATTTTCTTGTGAAGCGGGGGCGATACTGGGCCGCGCATCAATTCAGGCGCGCGACGCTCTGCGCGGATACGCCCACGATTTGGGGCTGGCGTTTCAGATCGCTGATGATTTATTGGACGTAGAAGGCACAATGGAAGAAACCGGCAAGGCCGTAGGCAAGGATGAGGCGGCGGGAAAGGCGACCTTCGTCTCCATTCTTGGCGCTGAACGCGCGCGCGCGCAGGCGCACTTGCTGGCGGATCAAGCCATTGAACACCTCTCATTTTTTGACGAAGCCGCCGATCAATTACGAGCCGCCGCCCGGTTTGTGGTAGACCGGAAAAATTAAACTTAAGGAGACGGACGCGTGAGTCCAAAAACCCCTTTACTCGACACAGTCAACGTTCCTGCGGATCTGCGGAAACTTGAAGAATCACAATTACGGCAACTCTCTGATGAGCTGCGAGAGGAAATGATTGACGCAGTTTCCATCACCGGCGGCCATTTGGGCGCGGGCTTAGGCGTGGTCGAACTGACGGCGGCGATCCACTACGTATTCGATACGCCGAATGACCGTTTGATTTGGGATGTTGGACATCAATGCTATCCACACAAAATTCTAACCGGGCGCCGTGACAGGATCCGCACTTTGCGCCAAGGCGGCGGACTGTCAGGTTTCACCAAACGATCCGAAAGCGAATACGACCCCTTTGGCGCGGCGCATAGCTCCACGTCGATTTCATCCGGCCTGGGATTTAAAGTCGCCAGTGATCTGAAGGGTGAATCCCGCAACGTCATTTGCGTCATCGGCGACGGCGCCATGAGCGCTGGCATGGCGTATGAGGCGATGAACAACGCCGGGTCGATGGACGCCAGGTTGATTGTCATATTGAACGACAACGATATGTCAATCGCACCACCGGTTGGCGCTATGAGTGCGTATCTGTCACGCCTCATTTCATCCAAACCCTATCGGTCGCTTCGCAATTTTGGCGGCCGCGTCGCACAAAAACTCCCGAAACCCATGGAACAAGCCGCCAAGCGAGCGGAAGAATTCGCCCGTGGCATGGTCACCGGCGGCACGTTGTTTGAAGAATTCGGTTTCTACTATGTAGGCCCCATCGATGGCCATAATCTTGACCATTTACTGCCGATTCTCAAAAACGTGCGCAACGATGAAGAGAACGGGCCCATCCTAATTCACTGCGTGACACAAAAGGGCAAAGGATACGCGCCTGCGGAAGAATCTGCCGATAAATACCATGGCGTGTCAAAATTCGACGTCATTACAGGCGCACAGGAAAAAGGTCCGTCCAACGCCCCCTCCTATACCAAGGTGTTCGCGGAAAGCCTTATTAAAGAAGCGGAAACAGATGACAAAATCTGCACCATAACCGCCGCCATGCCGTCGGGCACCGGGGTTAATCTTTTTGCGGACAGGTTTCCAGAGCGGACCTTCGATGTCGGTATCGCAGAACAGCATGGGGTCACCTTCGCCGCTGGCTTGGCGGCGGAAGGCATGCGGCCTTTCGCGGCGATCTATTCAACCTTTCTGCAGCGCGGGTTTGATCAAATCGTCCACGATGTCGCCATCCAAAACCTGCCAGTCCGCTTTGCTATCGACCGAGCGGGCGCCGTCGGCGCCGATGGCACGACCCATTTTGGCTCCTATGACATTACTTATCTCGGCTGCCTGCCAAATTTCGTCATCATGGCGGCGGCAGACGAAGCCGAACTCGTCCACATGGTGACCACCGCCGTTCAAATAGACGACAGGCCCAGCGCGTTTCGATTCCCACGCGGGGACGGCGTTGGCGTCGAAATGCCGGAGCGTGGCGTTCCTTTGGAAATTGGCAAAGGCCGGATCATTCGCGAGGGGACGTCCGTCGCCATTCTCTCGCTCGGCACACGTTTACAGGAAGCGTGCGCCGCCGCAGACGAATTGGCCTCCCGCGGTCTGTCCACCACTGTCGCCGACGCCCGGTTCGCCAAGCCCCTGGACACAGATCTAGTGACCCGCCTCGCCGCGTCGCATGAAGTCCTGATCACTGTCGAGGAAGGCTCGATTGGCGGGTTTGGTAGCTTTGTCCTCCAGCATTTGGCGACCACCGGCGCGCTTGATTCCGGCCTTAAAATTAGGCCGATGTGCTTGCCAGATTTTTTCATCGATCATGCCAGTCAAACTGCGCAGTATGATATCGCCAGATTGAACGCCAAGCACATCGTTGCGACCGCCCTGTCGGCGCTGGGGCGGGATGACTTGGAACAACCCGCACGAGCCTAGAGCAGGTGACCACCAAGGGTTCGAAGTCTAGAGGCGGGAAAGGTAAAGTGCGGGCGGATGCGTTGTTGGCGGCGCAGGGCCTCACTGACAGTCGAACTCGCGCGCAATCCCATATTATGGCGGGCAATGTCTATTTAGGCGAACGCCGGATAAACAAGCCCGGTGAAATGCTGCCTGCAGAGTCCATCCTCGACCTACGCAGCCCCGATCACCCCTGGGTGTCGCGCGGTGGTTTGAAATTGGAACACGCGATGGCGCATTTCGATATTTCCGTCACGAATTTGGTATGCCTGGATGTCGGCGCGTCCACCGGTGGATTCACCGACGTGTTGTTGACCAATGGCGCCGCAAAAGTATATGCCGTCGACGTTGGCAAGGGGCAATTGGCCTGGAAACTGCGCAATAACCCAAGAGTCGTTACGTTGGAAGGCACAAACGCCCGTCATCTTACCGCCGACGACGTTCCCGAGTTGGTCAATATTGTCGTGTGTGACGCCAGCTTCATCGGTCTGGAAAAAGTGTTGCCGGCACCGCTTCAACGCGCCCTCCCCGGTGCCTATTTAATAGCACTCATAAAGCCGCAATTCCAGGCGGGTCGGGACCAGATCGGTAAAGGCGGCGTTGTCCGGGACCCCGACATTCATCAAGCCGTTTGTGAGTCTGTCCAACATTGGCTGGAGGTTGATTTGTCGTGGCGGGTGATTGGAGTCGCCGAAAGTCCCATCACCGGCCCAAAGGGCAACAAGGAATTCCTCATCGTTGCCCAAGCGCCCGGCTAAATCAAAGCTCGCGTTACAATGTTACGTGATAGGCCGGTAGCTGCAAAATACCGCGTGGCTCGACCGGAATTTGAATTCCTCCCGTCACAGTTGCCAACCAATGGCGTACCCCCCACACCTCTGAACCCGTATTTGGCGTGACCGCCGCGATAAAAATTCGAACCGCCGTGAAGGGCGACTGCCCCGCCTTGAGCGCCTCCAACGCCTGTTCAAGGGGCGACAAGGCGGCGGGACGAACCTGCAATTCAACCGGCGCCGTCGCCTCTAGCTTAAGCAGGTTGCGCATCTCGTCCACCGCAGTCGTCAACCCGCCCAACCGGTCGATAAGGCCAAGCCGTTTCGCGTCCACGCCAGTCCAAACGCGCCCCCGTGCGGCGGCGTCGATGGCGACGGCGTCCAGTCCCCGTTCGGTGGCGGCTTTTTCGGTAAAATCGCGATAGATATGATCGAGTATAGCGTTTTGCCGGGCCTGGGCACCAGGTTCAAACGGCCAGTGCGGGCTCCACATCCCGGCCTGCGCTCCAACACGGATTTGCGCCCAGTTCACGCCAAGTTTGCGCCACAATTCGGCCACCACAACCTTGCCGCCAAACACGCCAATGGAACCCGTCAACGTTGCGGGCTGCGCGACAATTCGGTCCGCGCCCATGGCGATAAAATAACCCCCCGATGCCGCAACCGCGCCCAGTGATGCCACCACGCGCTTGCCTTTTTCCCGAGCGAATTTGACCGCACGGAATACCGAATCCGACGCGCCATAAGCACCGCCAGGGCTATCAATGCGCAAGATTATTCCATCAATTTCATCATCTCTCGCAATCTTGCGAATAACGGCGGCGGTCCTGTCCGCAGGCATCGTATCGCCGCCATACGGGCTCGAAGCCGCCGTTGGCGTGACCGCGCCGACACCATGGATCAAGGCGATTTGCGCCGCTTGGGTTTCCGGCTTCCCGGCAAGGGTTTGCTCGTAGTCATGAATAGACACCATCGCCACGTCACCGCCGCCTGTGACGTCTTTACCCGCTCGGGCGCGCTGGGCGGTAGCGAATTTATCCCAATACGCTAATTTATCAACCAATCCATTGTCCAACGCCGCCGCCCCTAAATGCGGCGCTCCGTCGATCAATGCGTGAACTTTATCTTCGGTCATGTTCCGAACTGCCGCCACATTTCTTGTGACTTGGTCAAACCAGGATTGCGCTATCACCCGCCAGGACGTGCGCGCCGGTTCGCTCATCTGACTGCGGGTGAACGTTTCCGCCGCCGATTTAAATTCATGACGTTGTGCTATCTGAGCTTCGACGCCAAACAACGCCAAGGCATCCTTGATATGTGGAAAGGAAATGGCGACGCCTGTCGTGTTCAGTGTTCCCGAAGGACGCATCCAAACTTCACCAGTCGCAGCAGCGATGGCGTAATCCGCAATCCCGCTAAATGTCGTGGCGTGCGCCGCCGTCCATTTTCCGCTTTTCCGAAACGCAGCTATCGCGTCGCTTAACTCCTGGACATGGGCCAGGCGCAAACGATCCCCATGCAAGCGGAGAACCAGCCCTTCGACACGATCATCCGCCCGCGCAGCCTCCAGCGCCTCCACAATTTGACGAAGATAATTAGACGACTTCCCGCGCAACTCCTCCCACGGATCGTCGGAACGATTGTCCACCACACCACCGCGCAAATCGAGCGTCAAAACCATGTGTGGCGGCAAATCCTCATCCGGCATGAACATAAATATCAGCGCCGTTGAAACGCATCCAACCACCACAGAAGCGCCAATAGACGCAAAAATCCAGAGAAAAAATCGCGCGACGTACCGAAATGCCCTCATCATTTAATTGGCTAACAATTGTTTAGCGGCTTGCCGCGCCCGCGCTGCTTCTTCCCGCTCACCCAGTCCATCCAACGACTCAGCCGTGCGGTTCCATCCCCAAACACCGTTCGGGTTTAACGTGGTGCGTTCGGACAACAAGGCGCGTGCGTATCGGAATTCGCCCGCCTTCATGGCGGAGGAAATCAACAGCCGTTGAAAGAGATCCCGCTGCGCGTTGCTGCCGCCTATCCGTCGGATTTCGTAACGCAGCGGTGCCAATAGCCCCATAACCTTAAGGAAGTCGCCATTTTCGTAGGCAATGACCGATTCGCAAAGCGGACGCCCGATGTCTTCAAAAATTGGCGCTTCAGTTGTTTGAGCAGATATCCTGTCGGGCATCGATCCTACGAGGCGTTCCGCAACATCGAAACGATTGTCAGCGGCGAGCGCCATAACGTAATGCGCATCGGCAAACACTAAAATGTGATCATTTATCCTGGTTTCGGATTTATCCGCCAATTCGCGCCAGCGGTTTTCAACATTCACGCCCTGTTCGCCCAGCCGCCACAACATCGCGACCGCATTGCTAATGTCCAGATAGTCATCCGATTCCACGTTTCGAAACCGGGTGTCATAGAGATCAAGGACCGCATCAAATTGTTCAAGCTCCAGATGGTACAGCGCCAAATGCCACCAGGTGTGATAGGCGAAGTTATTGCACTCGCCCCAATTCGCACTGAGATCTGTTAGCCATTTGACGCCCTCACGATGGCGGCCCTGCATTTCGTAAACATGCGCCACCGCGTGAGTGGTCCAGATATCTTCAGGGTTTTTCCCAACCGCCTCTCGACCAATAGTTTCCGCCGCCGCGTAATCGCCCGCTTCCTCCAACCCGAAAGCATGGAAGCCCTGCACATACCAATACCCCGGCGTCGCTTCGTCCCAATGGGGCAGAACACGGGCGATTGAATCGCGCATCTGGTCTGCGGCACCGAGATAGAAATGCGTAAAATGCGCCAATCGAAGCGCCAGAACATCCCGAGGGTAATCGAGAAGGATTTCTTCCCAACGCCCGGTTGCGGCGACAAGGTCATTCCGGCACCACGCGTCGAGCGCTTCAACGTGCAAAGCTTCCCGGTCAGTTATATCCCCACCAAGCGCGCGCGCCGACGCCAAACGGTCCAAAGCTTTGGCTTCCAGCACCGGCGTACAAAACAGCTTGAAAAAATAACCATTTACAACATGCGCCATCGGCATCGATGAATCAGCCGCGAACAACGCCTTCAGATGATCGCCTGTATCAAGGCGGAGCCCCAGATACGCGTTTATCGTGGCGTCGAAATGCGTCACGGCGGCTTCACTCGCCGCCGTCAATTCTAATCCGCGTTCATCTTTGAACATTTAAATGTCCGCCGTTTGAAGAAGTCAGCCGTTTTGCGCCCGGTGGCGCAACACATGATCAGCCAGGACACACGCCACCATCGCTTCGCCTACCGGCACGGCGCGAATGCCAACACAGGGGTCGTGCCGTCCCTTGGTGGAAATTTCCACTTCCTTACCATCCGTAGTGATCGTTCGCCGTGATGTCAGAATGGAACTGGTCGGCTTGACAGCGAAGCGCACAACCAAGTCCTGCCCCGTCGAAATGCCGCCCAGAACGCCCCCGGCCTCATTTGATGTAAACTCGACGCCGCCATCGGCACCGATGCACATCTCATCCGCATTTTCCTCACCGCTCAATTCAGCCGCGCCAAACCCGGCACCGATTTCGACACCCTTGACCGCATTGATGCTCATCAGCGCGCCAGCAAGGTCCGCATCCAATTTTCCATAGATCGGAGCGCCCAAACCGGCGGGCACGCCGGAAACAACAATTTCAATAACGGCGCCGATCGATGACCCGGCCTTGCGAACGTCGTCGATATAACTTTCCCATACCTGGGCTGTTTGCGTGTTGGGGCACCAGAACGGATTTTGTTCCACGACATCCCAATCCCATTCGTCGCGCGGCGCCTTGTGCGGACCGACTTGCGCCAGTGCGCCGCGAATGGTGATCCCGTCGCCCAATATTTTGCGCGCGACGCCCCCTGCGGCCACCCGCATGGCCGTTTCCCGCGCCGACGACCGCCCGCCGCCGCGATAATCCCGGATGCCGTATTTACTCCAATATGTGTAATCAGCGTGTCCGGGCCGAAATTTGTCCAGGATTTCACTGTAATCCCGGGATCTCTGATCGACATTTTCTATCATCATTCCAATCGATGTGCCCGTGGTCACGCCTTCAAACACGCCGGACAGTATCTTGATTTGATCAGGTTCGCGCCGTTGCGTCATAAAACGATTTTGACCGGGACGACGACGATCCAGGAAATGCTGAATATCCGCTTCGCTCAACGCCAACTTCGGCGGCACGCCGTCCACGACGCACCCGATGGCGGGGCCATGACTTTCACCCCAGGTCGTGACGCGAAATTCATGACCAAAACTATTATGAGACATAGATATCCAGCCTTATCGGGCTCTAATTTTTCGACTTAATGCTCGATAGAAGCTCCGAGACCTCTTCCGCCGCATCCACTGCGACCATTCCAACAACGTGGTAGCCGCAATCCACATGATGGACTTCTCCAGTCACGCCGCTGCCCAGATCGCTTAGCAAATACAGCCCAGACCCGCCAACTTCATCAATACCTACATTGCGGCGCAACGGCGAGTTCAATTCGTTCCATTTCAGGATATAGCGGAAATCGCCAATCCCGGACGCCGCCAGGGTTTTGATGGGCCCCGCCGAAATGGCGTTAACGCGAATGCCCTGCCCGCCAAGATCTACCGCCAGATAGCGCACACTGGCTTCCAACGCCGCCTTGGCCACGCCCATCACATTGTAATGCGGCATGACCCGTTCAGCGCCGTAATAGGTCAAGGTCACGATGCTGCCGCCCTCAGTCATCAGCGGCGCGGCGCGTTGCGCCACAGCGGTCAGAGAGTAACAGGATATGTCCAACGTTTTGACAAAATTATCTCGCGACGTTTCGATATATTTGCCCTTGAGTTCGTCCTTGTCGGAAAACGCAATGGCGTGAACGACAAAATCGATCGACCCCCAGCTTTCCTTCAACTCGGCAAACACGGCGTCAATGCTGGCGTCGTCGGTTACGTCGCACGGCATAACATGCGTAGAGCCAATCGATTCAGCCAACGGGCGAACCCGTTTCTCCAACGCTTCGCCTTGAAAGGTGAACGCCACCTCCGCGCCATGTTTGGCTACGGTTTCCGCTATGCCCCAGGCAATCGAACGAACGTTCGCCACCCCCATGACCAGACCTCGTTTGCCCGCCATGATCGTCGATGAATCCGTCATGCTTCCGCCCTTAACCCCTAAACCCAATGGTCACTACATAATCTATACCGCGCCGCCCATCCTACAAGAGTTGGCGACGCCATCCAAGTATTACCAAAGCGCACCGCGACCTTAATTTCTCCTGCGGGCGCTATTCCAGTCCGGCTTTCTTGCGCACGTCGTAATCTCCATTTTCCAACCATTCGCGCGCGAATTCCTCCAATTTGCTGTCCGGCTTGTCCGGCAACATAATTTTCAGACGGATATATTGATCTCCTTTTTGCGCACTTTTCCCAGTTCCCTTTATCACGCCACGGCCCTTCAACCGCAGGCTTCGGCCCGTGTTGGTCCCCGTCGGCACGGTCACTGACACCGCCCCATGGGGCGTGGGCACGTTGATTTTCGCACCTAGTACCGCTTCCGGCAATGTAATGGGAACATCCAAATGAATATCCATGCCGTCGCGTTCAAAAAAAGGATGGGGATCGACGTGAAGTTCAACGAACGCATCACCAGAAGAGCCTCCACCTGCCCCCGCCATACCCTTATTCCTCAGACGCAGGCTATCCCCTTCTTGCGTTCCCGGCGGAATATCCACATCCAATTTTTTACCATCATAAAGTTGAATGCGCCGACGTACGCCAATAATTCCTTCCAAAAACGAAATACGCATTGAATAGGTGACGTCTTGGCCCTTCATCTGACCGCCGCGGCGGCGGCGGCCAAACAAGTCGGAAAACATATCATTGAACTCCGCGCCTCCCTGCCCACCCCTATGGGCGTTGCCCTGGCCAAATCGTGGCGACCCGTCCGCATTTATTTCGCGCTGATCAAATTGCCTGCGTTTTTTGGGATCGGATAACAAATCATAGGCGGCGGTGATCTCCTTGAAACGCTGCTCAACAATCGTGTCCCCCGGATTTACGTCCGGGTGCAATTCCTTCGCTAGGTTGCGATAGGCAAATTTAAGCTCATCCGGACTGGCAGTCTGAGACACCGAAAGGACTTGGTAGGGATCTTTCATTCTTTGAATAACACTTTCAATACGCGTCTACCGTTCCGCATTTAGTCTTACTTAATGATTTTCCAACTGCCGTCCGGCTGGCGACACGCCTTGCCATAAGCCTCTTCAGACCGACCAGCCACGGTAACCGTTTGTTGGTATTCCCGACAATATTCACCTGTGGGCGCACGGTAGGCCGGTTTCGGAACAACCTCACCATAATTCCCAGAATCCGGGTTGTTCCAAGCCACCGACTGGCCAGACGGACCGTTTTCCAACGCATTGCTCGTCGAGCGTTCCATTGCGGCACGATCGGCTTTATCTAGTGATTTACCCACCTCTCCGCCCACCACGGCACCCGCTAAAGTGCCAATAGCAACAGCCGCCAACTGACCTTTCCCAGACCCAATTTGCGATCCTAAAAGCGCGCCAATACCAGCACCAATCAAAGTCCCTCCCGTTTTCTTTTCACCTGGAGTCCCCGCACAGGCGGACAGTGCAAACAGTGCAAACAGCACAGAAGTAAACTTTATTTTCACTAGATCATCCTTTTCATTAAATAGCGCCGAAACACGATTTCGGTCCATGTATTCTTGCATATTGCCGCCACACCGTAGTTTATAGCAGAGAGTACAATTTATCATGGCCGACCGGGCCATGATACGCACCCTAACCTTATATATTGTTGGATCATGTCGATTACAAACACGGATAACCCTTTCACCCTGTTTCAGGAATGGTTCGACCGGGCCGCCGAGACCGAAATCAACGAGCCGACAGCCGTAACGCTGTCCACCGCAACCAAGGCGGGACGGCCCAGCGCCCGCATGGTTTTACTAAAACATTACGATGAACGCAGTTTCGTTTTTTACACTAATTTGGAAAGCCGGAAAGGGTTGGAGTTAACAGAAAACCCCTTCGCCGCCTTGTTATTCCACTGGAAATCTCTCAAGCGTCAAATCCGAATTGAGGGTCGCTGCGAACTGATTGGAGACGATGAAGCCGACGCCTATTTCGCCTCCCGCGATCGCGGCAGTCAGATCGGTGCCTGGGCCAGTGATCAATCTCGAACAATGCCGGGGCGGTTTGAGCTGGAAAAACAAATTGCTAAATTTACAGCAAAATTTGGCATTAGCACCGTGCCGCGCCCGCTCCATTGGTCCGGCTATCGACTTCTCCCCGATAATTTGGAATTTTGGGACGATGGAAAATTTCGCCTGCATGAACGGATCGTCTATACAAAGGCGGAGAACAGTTGGGTCACGGATCGCCTATTTCCCTAAGTGAGCGAAATTTATGACGACAAACACCCCTCAACAAACAGTCGAAAACACATCTAATGACGCCTTGATGCGAGGGGCCACCTATGCCTCTGTTGGTGTTGCACTGATTTTGGTTATCGCAAAACTGTATGCGTGGACGTTCACCGAATCAGTCGCAATGTTATCGACACTTGTGGATTCGCTGCTGGATGGTGCCGCCTCCATCGTGACACTTGTCGCCGTTCGCCACGCTTTAACGCCCGCCGACCGGGAGCATAGATTTGGGCATGGCAAGGCGGAAGCCCTGGCAGCGATGACGCAGTCAGTTTTTGTCGCCGGGTCCGGCATGGTCGTACTGTATCAAGCGGGCGAACGCCTGTTGCATCCAAAGCCATTGGCGCACACAGATATCGGCGTCGCTGTCATGGTATTTTCCATCGCTCTCACACTCTGCCTCGTCTTATTTCAAAGTTATGTCATCAAACGATCCGGATCGGTCGCAATTACCGCCGATTCTTTGCATTACAAAGGCGATCTCCTGATAAATCTGGCCGTTATCGCCGCATTTTTGATCCATATGTCCTTGTCCTGGACGCTTATCGACCCTCTGATTGGTGGCGTCATCGCCGGGTATTTACTCTTTGGCGCATGGCGTATTTTGCACACGGCGCTGGATATGCTGATGGATAGAGAGCTCCCCACCACCGACCGGCAACTCATTCAAAATATTGTCATGTCGCATGCCGATGTCCGTGACCTGCATGAATTACGGACCCGCCGATCCGGACAAGATGTGTTTATACAGTTGCATTTGGAGCTCGACGCCGACATTACCTTGATGAAAGCCCACATCATTTCCGACGATGTCGAACGACAAGTGCGCGATGCCTTTAAAGGCGCGGAAGTTTTTATCCATCAGGACCCTGAAGGATTAATGGAAGCGCACGCGCAACGGCATTGATCCCGACCCAGCGCCAGCGCGATACTTACATTTGGGATAATGCCTAACTTACAAGATTTGGATGCGCCACCATGACGGAACAGCGAAATACAGTCATCCTGACTGGTGCCAGCCGGGGCATTGGCCACGCCACCGTACAACGCTTTTCCGACGAAGGGTGGCGAATCATCACCTGTAGCCGTGAAGACGTGCCGGAACATTGCAAACGCAACCCCAATTGGAGCCATCATTTGCCAACCGACTTGTCCAATACAGAGTCGGTCGCCACCTTCGTCAGCGACGTCAATGACATACTGGGCGATCAGCCCGCACACGCCCTGGTCAACAATGCCGCTGTCTCACCTAAAACACCCTATCAGGAACGCCTCGGCTGCTTGAACGGCGATTTGGATCGCTGGCGAGAAGTTTTTGAGCTTAATCTATTCACGCCGCTTTTATTGGCGAGAGGCTTCGCCGGCGCACTGGGACGCGGCGCCAAAGACAGCGGCGGCGCCATCGTCAATATCACTTCCATCGCCGGTCACGCCATCCACCCCTTTGCCGGATCGGCGTATTCCACGTCAAAGGCGGCGCTTTCGGCGCTCACACGGGAAATGGCCGTTGAATTCGCAACCTTGGGGGTTCGGGTCAACGCAGTGGCGCCAGGGGAAATCGAAACCGAAATGGTCGGCGAGGAATACGAACCGCTGATAAACCGCATTCCATTACACCGGATGGGAAAGCCGGAAGAAGTGGCGTCTTGCGTCTATCGCCTGTGCACCAGTGATTTCGGATACGTCACCGGCACTGAAATCTTCGTCACTGGCGGCCAGCACGTCTATTAACGTGAGGGAGAGGTCAGCACGTCAATAGACGGTATTTCACCTAAAGTTGAGACTCAACATCATCGGGCACGGGAGTGTGATGGCTCGTCGTCACCAAATTCGCCATCACCTCTTCGGGGCCACCGCGACTTAGGATCAACGCCTTTTGCGCGTCATTGGCTTGTTGGTCCACCGCAATCGGATCAACGATGGTGCGCAAATGCGCCTCATACGCTCTAAGCGTATCGGCATAGGCGAAATCCCCGGAAAGATTGTTTGTTTCTTCCGGATCCGTTTCCAAATCAAACAGTTCCGGTTGGAACCCGACATAATGAATATATTTGAACCGGCCTTTCCGGATCATATAGGAGCCGGATGGCGAGCGCGACGCATGATACTCACTAAACGCAATACGTTCCAGATCATCCGGTTCATTAGCCATGTCGAACCAAGATTTCCCGGGTAGCTCCAGATCATTGGGAATGGCGATATTGGCGGCTTGCAATATCGTGGGGAAAGCGTCCACCAAGGTCGTAGGCGTTGCGCAAACCTGACCTTCGGGAATATCTGCGCCCGCGACAATCAACGGTATGCCGGTCGCTTCTTCGTAATGCACAGATTTGCCCCACATTCCGCGCGCCCCAGCATTTTCACCATGATCGGAGGTGTAAATGACCCGGGCGCTACCGCGCTGACCGGAATTTTCCAGCGCATCAAGAACCCGTCCAACTTGAGCGTCCATGAAACTGCACAAACCAAGATAGGCGGCCATCGCAATGCGATGCTGTTCCGGTGTCGCGTCTGACCCTGCATTTTGCGAGAGCAAACGCGCCAACCATGGATGCGCCTGGAATTCACTCTCGGCACCCAATTTAGGCGCTGGCATCTTATCGACCGGGTAGAGATCAAAAAACTCATCTGGCGCTACCAAAGGGTAATGGGGCGTAACAAAGCTGACAAAAAGCGTCCAGGGTTCGTCCCGACCCGACGCATCGCGCAGCCAATCGCAGGCCAAATCAGCGACCTTGCGATCATAACGGGTATATTCGCTCTCCCCGCGGCCTGCTTCAAACACGATGCCCGCCGCACCACCGCCTTTTTTCGGCAGCGCATGCGTAAAGTCCGGGAATTGTTCCCGGATGGACAGATGCACCATGCCGACGCCATCTTTGATGTGCATAGGGATATGTTGTTTGTCGAAACCAGTCGGGTCTTCCTCCATTCGATAATGCAGCTTCCCGATGGATTCGACCCGGATCCCTGCGGATTGAAGGTGGTGGCCCCAACTCTCGATCTTGCCTTCATAGGCGATGGAATTATCCCAGTAGCCTGTCTCATGCACATAACGACCCGTAGCGAAGCTCGCCCGCGCGGGCACGCAAATCGGGCAAGATGTGTACGCCCTGTCAAATCGCACGCCTTGCGCCGCCAGGCGATCCAAATGTGGCGTTTTCGCCAGGGGATGACCCGCACAACTCAACATTTTCGGGTTGTGTTCATCGGACATAATGACCAGTAGATTTTGGCGTTTCATTGCGTTTCCCTCTTCGTTCGTCGGCCTGGCTTTGGATTCACCGTAGCTTGATCACCTGAGCGCAATTTAACAACCAAAGGGTCGCGATAAGTAAATTCATCTTGAAAAGTGCGACTGCCATCTACTTGAGGAGTGCATTTTCAATGATCCCCTCATATTTTTTGGATAATTTGCATGAAATACGTTTCAAAGTGACGCGCGTCACAGGCGACGCCCCGATTCCCCTGCAATATATAGTCACTGAAAGGTTAATTGAAAAAGGGATCGTGAAAATGACATATGTGTCACAGAGCACTTTCACATTAGTCATCGGCGGATTAATCGTTTGGGCTAGTATCGTCGCAACAATGCTGCCGTACTAAACGCGCCTTTGCGCAGCCTTTTACAAAAACAATAAGGGGCGACCCTCGGCCCACATCATCTCTGAGGTCAACTCATACGCTCTAAGTCAGTATACATCATAGATTTAAACCCCGCATGCGGCGGGGCTTTTTGTTGCGGTCTTTACAGTTGTTGAAACCACGTGATCCTATCATCCAGGCGGCGCAATTCCATCACAAGCCAATCCCCAAGATGACCGTCGCCGTGACGTTTCCGCAGTTCGGTCAAGCGAGCCCTTTCGGTTTCACACATTTCAATCAGCGTTTCCGCCTGTTCGGCCCGGGCGTTTTGGGACAACAAGTGCAAAAATCGAATTTTCAGCGCGATAACCAAATTGCTGACTTCGTTCATGGGTGCGCGAACATTCGATAACATCAACTCTTCGAAAATCGCGCGGCCTGCCACGGTAATACGCAATAGTTGATCTTTACCCTCATGCTCATCCGTCTCAACGTCAACGGTTTCCAACAAGCCTTCGAGTTGTAGCAATTCCAGGGACGTCCCGAGCAGTTCAAGCGACGGGCCGGAAATATGCGTCACGAAATAGCGAACGTCACTAGACAACGCCGCGTAACGGCAGTCGCCTTCGACCAGCGCGCCCAACGCGGCCAGACGAACCGCTTCGGTAGGGATCAACGTGTTATCGCGATACATCGTCCAAAATCTCCAATATCGCTAATGAAGCCATCAACTTGCCACTTAGTTTAGCTGATTACGCCGCCCGTTCGAGCGATAACCCCGCCCAAACTTCCACCAGGGCCGCCACCAGCGCGTCCATCATATCATCTGTATGCAACGGCGTCGGCGTAATTCGCAACCGTTCCGTACCGCGCGCAACAGTCGGGTAATTGATCGGCTGCACATAAATGCTGTGACGAGTCATCAGCGCATCGCTAGCGTCTTTGCATAAGCTCGCATCACCGACCAACAAGGGCACGATATGGCTTGCCGACGGCATGACTGGAAGGCCCGACTGTTTCAATTTGGCTTTCAAGGTCCGCGCCCGTTCCTGATGGCGATCCCGCAAATCCTGCGCGCCACGCACATAGCGAACACTGGTCAAGGCGCCCGCCGCCACCGCGGGCGGCATGGAGGTGGTGAAAATAAAGCCGTTCCCGTAAGAACGAATATAATCAACCAGCGCCGTCGTCGCCGCGATGTAGCCGCCCACGACGCCAAACCCTTTCGCCAATGTGCCCTGCATCACCGTGACTCGATCCATGACGCCATCGCGTTCCGCGATGCCCGCGCCCGTAGGGCCGTACATGCCGACCGCATGAACTTCATCCAGATAGCTGATCGCATTGTGTTTTTCGCAAACCGACAGAATTTCATCCAGCGGCGCAATGTCGCCATCCATCGAATACACGGATTCGAATACAACCATTTTCGGCGCGTCCGGATCGTCCGCGCTCATCAACCGGTCCAAATTTTCCGGGTCATTATGCTTGAACACGCGCTTGTCGGCGCGGCTATAGCGAATGCCTTCGATCATCGAATTATGATTGAGCGCGTCCGAATAAATCAAACACCCCGGCAACCCCATGCCCAAGGTTGAGAGCGCAGTAATATTCGCGACGTAGCCGGATGTGAAGATCAGAGCCGCTTCACGTTGATGCAGCGACGCCAATTCCTGTTCCAACAGCACGTGATAATGGTTGGTGCCCGAGATATTCCGCGTGCCACCCGCCCCGGCGCCGCACTCGTCAAGCGCCGTGTGCATCGCAGCTATAACATCCACGTTTTGGCCCTGACCCAGATAATCATTGGAACACCACACCAGCACATCCGACACCTGACCGCCTTCGTGATGGGCGGCGACCGGGTAACCGCCCCGCTTGCGCGCTAAATCGGCAAACGTCCGGTAATTGCCATCCTCGTGGAGCGCTCCAAGACGTTCCTTGAAAAAACCTTCGTAATCCATTGCTTCCATCTTGCTTATATTAGGGATCTTATATCGGGCGTTACGCCGCCAAGCCAAGTCGATCCCGGATCATAATATCGCAATCCGCTAGCGCCTTTTCAAACCGGTCGAACATATCATCGATTTCCCGCTCCGTTATAATCAAAGGCGGACAAAAGGCCACGCTGTCATTTGGCAGCGGGCGAATGATCAAGCCATGTTCCTGCGCCCTCGCCACGATAAAGGGTGCAACGCCATCAGATGGGTCAAAATTAGTCCGGCTGGATTTATCTTTCGACATCTGCACCGCGCCAATCAACCCAATCGCGCGGGTTTCACCGACAAAAGAATGATCCATGTACGCGTTAATGCGATCCTGGAATCGCCCCGACACGTCGCGGACATGGCCAATAATATCGCGCTCCTCGTACAGTTTTAGAGTTTCAAGAGCAACGGCGGCCGCGACCGGGTGTCCGGAATAGGTGAAGCCATGCCCAAAGACGCCGACTTTATTGCTGTTGGCGCTGATGGTTTGAAACACCTCGTCATTGATCAAAACCGCCGAGATAGGCAGATAAGCGGACGACAAAGCCTTCGCCATAGTCATCATATCAGGTTTCAGATCATACGTTTCCGTCGCGAACATGTTACCTGTGCGACCAAACCCACAAATCACTTCATCGGCGATAAACAAGATGTCGTATTTTTTCAAAACCACCTGAATTTTTTCAAAATAGGTTCGTGGTGGCATTATCACGCCCCCGGCGCCCATAATTGGCTCAGCAATAAACGCCGCCACGGTTTCCGGTCCCTCATCAAGTATTTGTTGCTCAAGACTGGTCGCCATGCGGGTTGCAAAGTCTTCTTCGGTTTCGCTATCAAGGCAGAACTCATAGTAATGTGGGCAATCGGCGTGCCGGATGTTGGCGATCGGCAAATCAAAATCCATATGATTGGCCGGTAGTCCCGTCAGACTGGCGGCGGCGACGGTAACGCCGTGATATCCGCGAATTCGACTGAAAATTTTCTTCTTTTCAGGCCGACCCTTTGCGTTGTTGTAATACCACACGATTTTGACAACGGTATCATTCGCTTCCGACCCCGAATTGGCGAAGAACGCCTTCGACATGGGAACCGGTGCCAATTCGATCAACCGCTCCGCCAAATCGATGGCGGGGTTATGACTTTTGGACGAAAACACGTGATAAAACGGCAATTCGCGCATTTGCCGCGTCGCCGCTTCAATCAGACGTTCCTCGCCAAACCCCAGCGACGTGCACCATAGACCCGCCAATCCTTCGATATACTCTTTGCCCGCTTCGTCACGGATGTAAATTCCTTCTCCGCGACCGGCGATAAAAGGGCCCGTTGCCTGATGCTTTTCCAGGTTTGTGTAAGGGTGTAAGACATTCGCGATATCCCGGCTTTCGGGAGAATTGGTGCGGTCCGTCATAATATTTTTCTTTCAATCGGTTATGCGCCACATCGGATCGAATTCCCTATGCGGCGCTGGCGCGCGCTTTAAGGTTCGGAACTACGCATATATTTACATAAAATTTATCTTCGGCGAAACAATGAATTCGGCAAAGGCAACATCAAAAGTTGCGATAATGACAAAAATTTAATAAAAATTGTATATTGAATATTATCACATTATATTAATGTTAATATTGAATTCTTCAAGGCTTTGTTATGATCTCTGTATACATCATCCATGAAAATGATGAATGGCTTGCGCCGCTGCAGGCCGCATTCAACCGCGAAAGCGTCCCCTTCCAGGAATGGCATTTGGACGAGGGGTCGTTCGACTTTGACAGCCCGCCCCCGGAAGGCGTTTTCTACAGCAGGATGAGCGCATCCGCCCACACCCGCGGGCATTTGTACGCCCCGGAATACACCGCCTCGGTGCTGACCTGGTTGGAGGCGCATGGCTGCCGGGTCATCAATGGCGCACAAGTGCTGTCGCTCGAACTCAGCAAGGTCAAACAATACGCCGCCCTGCAGGCTTGCGGAATTCGGACGCCACGCACAATTGTCGCAGTTGGCAAGGACGCCATCCGCGAAGCGGCGCATAATTTTGGCGCGCCCCTAATTCTAAAACCCAACCGGGGCGGTAAAGGTGCCGGTGTTCAACTCTTCAACACCCTCGACGCTGTGGACGCGTATTTGGACAGCGATGCCTATGAAACCGGCCCCGACGGCACCCTCCTAATCCAGGATTACATCAAATCTGCCGATTCATCGATCCTGCGCAACGAATTTGTCGGCGGGAAGCATTTGTACACCGTGCGCGTTGACACCTCGCAGGGATTCGAACTGTGTCCCGCCGATGTTTGCCAGATAGAAGACCTCGCCTGCCCGGTCGGCGAAGACCCAACGCCTAAATTCAAAATCCTCAGGGATTTCACGCACCCTAATTTAGAATTCTACGCACGGTTTTTACGTGAAAACGGCATTGAAGTCGCCGGAATTGAAATGATTTTTGATGAAGACGGGGTCGCCTGGACTTATGACGTCAACACAAACACGAACTACAATCCGGATGCGGAAGAAAACGCAGGTTTTAGTGGCACAACGCGAGCCGGCATGGGTGCGCTGAGCCATTTCCTGGGTGGAGAACTGGCCAAACTGGAAATCCGCAC
>JAPKDL010000192.1 GCA_028822585.1 Alphaproteobacteria bacterium
AGCTTGTGCCAGATGCCCCGCAAAAGACTGTGAAACAACGTCAGCAACGGATAGCTCGGACGACCTGTCGTCGACGACCTGCGTTTTGCAAAAGACGATCCAGCACGCATGATCTACGCTTGTCATGTACTCGAACAATTTGGCCGAACAAAATATAAGGCCGACCTGCAGGAGTGGCGCCGCGTCCTTAAAGTCGGTGGCTTGCAACGCCTTTCGGTTCCTGACTTTCGATCCTGTGCAAACAATTTAATACGAAAAAGATCTCGAAGACGGCCTCAGCGGCCTTATTTAGTCTCGTAAACAGCGGGCAGAGCGACACTTAACTAATGTTCACAAATCATTTTTGACGAACCGTTTTTAATCGTCGCCTTGGAGGATGTCGGGTTTTGCAGCATTCGCCTGGGGGATTGGCAAAAAATTGACCATATCGACTTCGACGACTTGTCCCAGGCCCATCTGCCACACATGGAAAAATATAAAAGCACGTTGGTGAGCCTGAATCTGGAAGCGCTGAAACAGTAGCCCTAAAAATAAATACACAGTCGTTAGATATTATTTTGCTACTACTTAATTAGAAAAGTTGATAGGATTGCAGCGATTGGGGGGTAATCTGGTAATAATTGTAGTGCAAGACGCTCGCGACTTACGAACCGAGCGGCGCTTATCAGGGTTATTCAGACAATAATTTTACCGTACCACCGTAATGGAGGGTGCTAAACTATGAGGAAGCAACAATGAAATCCGTTCTGACAATTATCGCCGCAGCCGCCATTGCGTTCGTGGTCAGTGGGTGCGCGAAGCAAGCGCCCGCAAGCAAACCAGCCCTTAAATTAATGAACGCCAAAGAACTCGCCAAGGAGTTCAAAAAAGGCAGTAAGGTTTGTTCGTGGAAGGCCGGCAAAAAGGGAAAAGACAAAGGCACCGATTATTATTACAAGGATATTTCAGCGATGTCCGGCAACGCCGACCGCGTCATGGGCAAAGCCACCCTTCAAGGCAAATGGGGCATTTCCGGCGATACGTTGTCCTTGAACTTCGGCATCGGTAAGCCACAGCTGTACAAATTGCAAAAAGTTAAAAAGAAAACTTACACCGCTTATTTGAATGGCAAAAAGAAAAAGATGACCTTCAAGTGCAAGTAATGTAGCGTTTTAAAATGATCGTTACTCAAGGGGGCGCAGCAATGTCTGCGCCCCCTTATTTATTGAACCATAAAAAGCCTCCTCCGCCAGACGTCACTATACTCCGCTTCAAGTTTACATGCTAAATTAGCACCATCAACCAACGATGATTGCGCTATTTAATCTCGAATAACGCGCCGTGACGGTCGTGCCGCCAAAAGACGAACCGCTGTTTCCACAAACATATCACGGATCTTAACTGCCCGTTCCTGAAGCCCGGCACGATTCAAAAATCCAACGCCAAATCGTCTAACACGTCGGCCCCCATCAAGCTGACCACGGGAACCCCAATCCACAACGCTTCGTACGTGGTCGTGGCACCGTTATAAGGAAACGGATCCAAAGCGACATCCATACGTTCATACAAAGCCAAATGATCCTGTGGCGACTCAAGCGCCGTCTGGTAACAGGCGGCAGCTCCAGCCAAATTTCCATTTTCTTTCGATACATTGCCAAAATTGTTGTGTATTCAAATATACTAGGTCCAAGGATAAGCGCCCGACGTAGCGCAACTTCGGCTTCTTTGGGACGCACGGGTGCCAGGGCGACCCCAAGTTCATTCCAAAGCACTGCAGATCCCTGTTCGCGTTCGACCGCGTGATTAAAATTTTCAATGGCGTCTTCAACATCACCTGTCGCAGAAAATATCGCCGCCGATCGCGTCAAATCCAGGGCTGTTTTGCCTCCCCCCATCGTCGCAATCCGCGCGTGGAGGGTTGCTTCGGTCAATTGGTCCGTCCGAGACAACACCAGCGCCAACAACCAATACGCGACCTTTTCACCGGTGGCCAAGGACTCCCGCGCATGGTCTACCACCCGCGACTCATCACCGAATTGAATTGCCGCTTGCGCCAAGCGCCCGTGGTGTTCAGGCATGCCCTTAACACTTAAAAGACGCCAAGTCGTGACTCATAGGTATTCCTTTTGATAAATTGCGCCGAGCATGACGACAAAATAATTTTGAAACCCTAACAATTTCGCTTGAAAGAACGCACGTGAGAATTGCCCGAATTGACACAATAGCCATCGATATCCCCGCCAATCACGGCGGCGCGGCACCCGGACAAGGTGGACGCGATTGGAAGTCTCTGTCCACATTGCTCGTCCGTGTCGAAACCGACGGTGGATTGGTCGGTTATGGTGACGCATTTTGCTATGAATGTCGCCCCGCGGTGCAAGCAGCCCTGGAGCATATGATTGCCCCCCGCGCCATTGGACAAGACGCGTCGCAAATCACACGACTAATGCAAAGTCTGCAGAAAGATCTGCATATATTTGGCAGGTATGGTATTTTGATGTTCGCTATGTCAGGTCTGGACATTGCCCTTTGGGATATTGCCGGGAAAAAAGCAGGCGTTCCCTTGCATGATTTACTGGGCGGCGCGGTACATGAACGCATCCCCACCTACGCCAGTTTATTCCGTTATGGCGACCCGGAAATTGTCGCGGCTAAATCCAAAGAAGCCATCGATCAGGGCTACCGGCACATAAAATTACACGAAAAATATGCCCCTGAAGTTAAAGCCGCACGCGATGTCATAGGTCCCGATATTCCCCTCATGATCGACACTAATTGCCCCTGGACTCCCGATGAAGCGCGGCAAAACGCACTTTCGTTAAAGCCTTTCGATCCCTACTGGCTGGAAGAACCAGTCTTTCCACCTGAAAATTTTACCGGATTGGCGCAGGTTCGCGCTGAAACCGGCGTCCCCATCGCCGCAGGCGAGAACGCTTGCACGGTCTATGAATTTCGCGCCATGTTTGCCGCCAATGCCGTTACCTACGCCCAACCTAGCGTAACCAAAGTTGGCGGCGTTACGGAATTCAGAAAAGTCGCGGTGTTGGCGCAAATGGCAAACGTGACTTTAGTCCCCCACTCGCCTTATTTTGGACCGGGGCTCCTAGCGACATTGCACTTGATGGCGGCGCAACCGGAACCGCCTTTGATCGAGCGTTATTTTCTGAACCTGGAGGCAAGTCTGTACGGCGATTTGATACATCCGATTGATGGTTTTTTCACGGCACCTAAATCACCAGGGGTCGCGCCCGAACCCGACCCCGATGTCTTACGTGATTACGCCGTCAAATAGAGGAGACGCCACATGGCCGAGCAAGTCTATCTGGAACTCGACGGCGCTATCGCCACGGTTGTCTTGAACCAACCCGATCGGTTCAACGCCATGAACAAGGGCATGTTTCAGGGTTTGACCAAGGTTTTTGCGGAATGTGATGCAGATACATCGCTCCGATGCGTCATAATACGCGGCGAAGGCGGCAAAGCGTTCAGCGCCGGCGCAGATATCAGTGAGTTTGAAACTGAACGGAGCAGTGCGGATAAAGCGCGCGCTTATGCGGTTCATTTTCACGCCGGCGCAAACGCTGTCGGAAACTGTATTCACCCGGTCATCGCGCAAATCGACGGCGCTTGCATCGGGGGCGGGTTAGCCGTGGCCACATTATGCGACTACCGGATTTGTGGGCAAAAAAGCCGTTTCGGCGTTCCCGTGAAGCGACTGGGCTTGGTGGAAGCCCATGCGGAAATGGCGCCGCTGGTGCACAAATTCGGTGCTAATATTGCACTTGAAATTCTGTTGTTAGGCGATGTCTTCGGGGTTGAGGACGCTTTGCGGATGAATTTGATCAACCGGGTTGTCGACGACGCCCAGGTCGGCGCGGAAGCCCGCGCCACAGCCGAAAAAATTGCCGAAGGCGCGCCGCTTTCCGCACGTTGGCATAAAAAATTTATCTACCGTCTTCTCGACCCCCGTCCGTTAACCGACGAGGAGATTGATGAAGGTTTCGAGTGTTACAATACGGAAGACTTCCAAATCGGCTATAATGCGTTTCTAAAAAAGACTGACCCGGTATTCGAGGGGCGATAATATCTCCAGATAACTCAAGGCGACAGAAACGCCGGAACAACAAATCGCGCGCCAGGCTGGCCGCAAGATGTTCGTCCGAAAGCTTGTACCAGATGTCCAGAAAAAGACTGCTAAACAACGTCAGAAACGGATAGCTCGGACGACCTGCAGTCGACGCGCAACTTGTACCCATCAAGGCTTCAAGCCGTGTCCAATCCAAAACCGCTTCGG
>JAPKDL010000058.1 GCA_028822585.1 Alphaproteobacteria bacterium
CGGTAACCTTGTCGGTCAAAATGGTGGTGGGTTGCGGTGTTTCCAGATACGACCGATTGATAGCCAAACCCTGTGAATGGTCGCCACAGGTTTGAACCGACAGGAAGCCCTTGTTGAGAATAATGTTGCAAATTTCTAGGTTCGGCCAAGTGACGTCGAATTGCCGCTAGATAACCCGGCTGTCGGTATTGTCATTACGTTCGATATCTAATCCCCCGCGTCCGGCAGGACGATGTATTTGTACCACTGATCCCGCGTTAATTTGCGCGGAAGGGTGGAATTCAGGGCGGCAGCGAGAGCGTCGAGAGTTTTGAACAGGGTGTGCACCTGGGCGGTTCCGTCTTCGGCGATGGTGGCGAGCTGTTGACCGTCGGGGCTGAAGGCAGCGGTTTTTGCGGGGCCTGGCAGGATTGCGATTTCGGCGCCGGTTTTGGCGTCGGCCAAGTGTGCTCGCCCACCCGGCCAAATTGAGACGACATACTGACCGTTGGTTGTGTCGGACCATAGGGCGTGATTCGGTGCCTTGCGCGCGCCGCGCCCGGCGGGGTCGGCGGTCCAGATGCGCGCGCTGCCATCGGCGGAAGCGGTGGCCGCGTGGTGACCATCGGGGCTGAACTCAATCGACCATAATTCTCGTTGATGACCCGCCAGCACGGCGATGTTGGTGCCAGTTGTGGTGTTCCATAGTCGCGCGGTCCAATCCGAAGAGGCAGTGAGGAGTCTTTCGCCGTTGGGACTGAAGGCGGCGGCGTTGACCCAGCTTCCATGCCCGCGCAGTTCTGCGGTCAGGGATCCATCGGCGCTGTTCCACAGGCGGGCGGTCTTGTCCCGCGAGGTTGTCGCCAAGCGCGCTCCATCCGGACTGAAAGTGATGAAATTGACCCAGCTTTTGTGGCCACGCAGCACCGCGACTGTTTCACCGGTATTGCCTGTTCCGGTGCGCCACAGCCGCGCGGTTCCATCCGCCGAGGCGCTGGCCAGTCGTGCGCCATCGGGGCTGAAAACGGCCTTGCGGACAAAAGATGTGTGGCCTCGCAGCACGGTGGTTTCGGTGCCTGTAGCAGCATCCCAAAGGCGCACGGTCGTATCGTCGGAGGCGGTAGCGATGCGGGTTCCGTCTGGGCTGAAAGCGACCGAGCGAAGTTTGCGGCTATGCCCGCGCAGCACCGCGACCAGAGAGAAGTTTTGCAAATCCCATATTCGCGCTGTGCTGTCATAGGACCCTGTCGCCAGAAATCGCCCGTCCGCCGAAATGTCCAGGGAGGCAACTTCACCGTCATGGCCTCTTAAAACGGCGATCTCCGCGCCGGTGTCCGCGTTCCAAATCCGCGCCGTTCCGTCGAAGGACGCGGTTGCCAGCCAGCGTCCGTCAGGAGTAAATACGGCGTCCCAGACTTCGCCGTCATGGGCTTCCATTTTGGCGATTTCGGCGCCGGTTCGCGGGTCCCATAATCGGGTTCTCCGGTCTGACGACACCGTCGCCAGCCTTGTGCCATCGCCATTGTAGACGGCTTTGCGGACATAGCGGTAATGACCCTCGAGCACGCCGATTTCCCGGCGTGTCAGATAGGCGGCATAGAGCGCCTTGAATAAAAGGCGTTGCGCCGCATCGCCAGCGACTTTGGCGTCAGGCAGTGCTTCCAGCGCCAGTAATGCGCCCGTTACGGCGTCGTGGTTATTGGTGTGGTCGTGGGAAAACGCCGTCAGGCGCAAGACGCGATTATAGCGCCGTTGCGCCATTTCGGCCTTGCTCAGGGGTTGCTTGACCGGAGGTTCGGGATAGAACAGCGGCGGGGGCGGTTCCATGTTGAGAGGTCTGACAAGGCCCGGAATGATGACCTGGCGGCGCTTTGACGGTGGGCGCGTTTGCGAGGGGTGCTCTAACGCCTGTTTGCCAGAAGATTTTGTCCCGGCCGGGTTGGCGGGGGTGTCGGTTTGCGGTTCCTGTGTCGGATATTCCGGCCCCACGTATCCCGGCTCGGCCTCCGTGTCTGGCCGCGGGTCCGCCTTTACCCACGCGAAAGCGATGATGGCCGTTACCACAACCACGCCGCCCAGGATTTCAAACCGGGCGCGTTTGACTAAACCTCTTTCTTGACAATCGGACATAAGTAATAAATCCTATTATCGGTAAAAAAGCCTTATTGTTCGGTCGGTAATGAGGATGCCAGCATAGGCATGCGAACGAACACTAACAAAAGCGAGGCCATGTTAATAATTTAAGGGCCTTAAAACTTCACGACGCTGCGGATCGATTTGCCTTCATGCATCAAATCGAAACCTTCGTTGATGCGATCCAACGGCAGGGTGTGGGTGATCAGATCGTCGATGTTGATTTTGCCGTCCATGTACCAGTCGACGATTTTCGGCACGTCCGTGCGACCGCGCGCGCCGCCGAATGCGGTGCCTTTCCAGACTCGACCAGTGACAAGTTGGAACGGACGGGTGGCGATTTCCGCGCCCGCAGGCGCGACGCCGATGATGACCGACACGCCCCAGCCCTTATGGGCGGATTCCAGCGCTTGGCGCATGGTGGTGACGTTGCCGATGGCCTCGAACGTGTAATCGGCGCCGCCCTTGGTCAGCTCGACCAAGTGGTTGACGACATCATCGCTGCCAATTTCGCGGGGGTTGACGAAATGGGTCATACCAAATTTTTCGCCGAGCGCTTTCTTGGAATTGTTCATGTCGACGCCGATGATCATGTTCGCCCCGACCATGCGTGCGCCCTGGATGACATTAAGGCCTATGCCGCCGAGCCCGAAGATGACGACGTTGGAGCCAGGCTCCACCTTGGCCGTGTTCATCACCGCGCCCAACCCCGTGGTGACGCCGCAGCCGATGTAGCAGATCTTGTCGAACGGCGCGTCTTCCCGCACCTTGGCAAGCGCGATTTCCGGCACGACGGTAAAGTTGGCGAAGGTCGAGGTGCCCATGTAGTGCAGGATCGGCGTGCCGTAGCTGGAAAACCGGCTGGACCCATCTGGCATAACGCCCTGGCCCTGGGTTTCGCGGATCGCCTGACACAGATTGGTTTTCGGATTCAGGCAGTATTCGCAGACCCGGCATTCTGGCGTATAGAGCGGAATCACGTGATCGCCTTTCTTCAAGGTTGTCACGCCCTTGCCGACATCGACGACGACGCCCGCGCCTTCATGGCCGAGGATCGCGGGGAAGGCACCTTCCGGGTCGTCGCCCGACAGAGTGAAAGCGTCCGTATGGCAGATGCCGGTAGCTTTGATTTCGACCAGCACCTCGCCGTCCTGGGGGCCGTCCAGTTGTACGGTTTCGATGGTCAGTGGTTGACCCGCTTGGCGGGCGACGGCGGCGCGTACATCCATGGTGACGGTTCCCTTACTGGTGTGTATTCAATTATTTTTGGCGATAGCGCGGGCGGTCGTCAACGCAGTGTTCGCGGCGTCGACCATCAGCTTGCTGGCCGATTGAATGGTGCAAAACTTGAAGCCCATCTTGACCATTTCGCCCGCCATTTCTGCGCTGCCACAATGGACGCCGGGGATCAGATCGTTCTTCAACGCAGTTTCGAGAATGCGTTTGAAAGCCTCCAGAACTTCCGGTTCATCGGGATAGTAAGCGGGGCTGTAGCCCAGGCTAATCGACAGATCGTTCGGGCCGATATAGATACCGTCCAGGCCTGGCGTGGTCAGAATATCATCGAGGTTGTCGAGCGCCTGACGGGTTTCGATCATCGCCATGGTGACGATGGTGTCGTTGGCGTGTTGGAAATAATCTGGGCCGCCATAAGTCATGCCGCGCACCGGACCCCAACTGCGATAACCCACGGGCGCATAACGGCAGGCGCCGACGAATTTTTCGCAGTCTTCGCGCGTGTTTATCATCGGGCAGATGACGCCATACGCACCCGCATCCAGCGCCCGCATGATCCAGGCCGGATCCAGCCAAGGAACGCGCATCAAGGTTGGTGCGTCCTTTTGCGACGCCGCCTGCAACATGGTCAGGGCAGATCGCCAATCAATCAGACTGTGCTGCATATCAACGGTGATGGAATCCCAATCGCAATACGCCATCGCTTCCGCGGCCAGCGAGCTATCCAAGGAAAGCCAGCAATTCATCGCGGCACCGCCGTTTGCCCACAGGGTCTTCAATTTGTTCTCGCGCATCGCGATGTCTCCATAAATTGGGTGCTTCTAATCCCCGCCAGAGTGCCGGTTTCCTCGCCGCCAATCAAGCGTTGGCCGTGGCGGAGGTGTGGAATTTTAAAGTGTGGGATTTTACTAGGCGCGCGCCATTTTCAACGCCCAATAATGGAACTGACGCATCCGCCCGCCATCGCCGGACAGAAAGCGGTAACCAACGCCCGCGTCCCGGACTGTGGGGTTGAGCATGGCCTCGCGGTGTCCCGGCGAATGGATCCAACCTTCGACGGTTGTGCGCGGGTTGTCTTGACCCGCCGCTAGGTTCTCCAAAATCGACCGCCATTTATAACCTGCACGGATTGCGCGCTGGCCGACGGTTTCACTATCTGGCGACGCATGGGCGAAATAATCGCGCGTGGCCATGTTGTCGGCGTGGGCCTGGGCGGCGCGGTTCAACCGGTCGTTCAATTTCAACGGTGCCAAATGGTATTGCGCCCGAAATCGGTTGACGCGGTCCAGAATGTCGCGCCGCCATTGACGTGTCGCACGCTGGGTAGGCGCGGCCAGGGTCAGTACCCAATAGTGGTCAATCGCGGTTCGGATGTTTCCGCCCCGTCCCCCTGTGGTGGCGTGACCAATGGCGGCGTAACCGATCCCGGCCTCGCGCCATTCGCGGTTCAGGATCAGGCGTCGGCTATCGCGTTGGGTCATCCAACGGCCGACCAATTGTACGCCCGTAGGAACCCCGACAGCGACTTTCTGGGCCGCTTGGCGATACGGATACGGATAGCGGGCGTCGCGAAGTCGTGTTTCCAACGTGTCACCATTGGGGCTACGGGTGTTGATATAATCGCGTCGGATCATATCGCGGGTGTGGTCGCGGGCCATCGCCGCCAGACGCTCCTCCATATTCAAGAGTGGCGCGCCATATTGGGCGCGATAGAAATCAATTCGCCCCAACGCCGCTACGGCTCGTTGCCCATCTGCCGGAACGTCCGCAGTTTGCACGCCAGGAACCAGCAGACACCCAAATAAGAAGATGGCGAGCAACCAGGTCATGGCGCCTGTGGCACGTTATTGCATAACGATGTTCGGCATCGTGCGTTGCTGTTCGCCGGCTGCCAGTTTGTCCCAGATCTTGTCAGCGATGGCGCGGTAGGCCTTTGTGTGCGGACTGTCCGGCTGGCTGATGACGATGGGCTCGCCGCTGTCGGAGGTTTCTCGAATTTGAATATCCAGCGGAATTTCCCCCAGGAAGTCTGTTCCCAGCTCTTCCGCTTCGGTTCGCGCGCCGCCATGGCTGAAGATGTCGGTGCGTTCGCCGCAATGAGGGCAGGCGAAATAGCTCATGTTTTCGACGATGCCGAATACCGGAACTTCGACCTTGCGGAACATGTTCAAGCCCTTGCGGGCGTCCAGCAGGGCGATGTCTTGCGGCGTCGAAACGATGACCGCGCCCGCCAAAGGCACGTCTTGCGACAGGCTGAGTTGCGCGTCGCCAGTGCCCGGGGGCATATCGACGATCATCACATCCAATTCACCCCATTCGACATCGCGCATCATCTGTTGCAGCGCGCTCATCACCATCGGGCCGCGCCAGATCATTGGTGTGTCTTCGGGCACCAGAAAGCCCATCGACATGACTTTGATACCGTAGTTTTCCATCGGCGATAGCTTTTTTCCGTCTCCGCCTTCGGGGCGTCCCGTGATCCCCATCATGCGTGGCAGCGACGGTCCGTAAATGTCGGCGTCCAGAATGCCAACGCGATGGCCGGCGGCGGCCAGCCCCAGGGCGATGTTCACCGCTGTGGTCGATTTGCCAACGCCGCCTTTGCCAGACGCGACCGCGACAATGTGTTTAACGCCGGGCACCAATTCGCGCTGTGGCCGTTGTTGGTCTGGGGGGGCGGCTTGTTGTGGGGCGGGCGAGTCGTTGTGTGCGGTTAATACCGCGGTAACCGACAAAACGCCGGGTATCTGATCGACGGCCTGTTCGGCGGCATTGCGCACGGGTTCCATTTCCGAAGCACGCGCCGGGTCGATTTCCATCGCGAAACCGACATTGCCGTCCTTAACCACCATGCCGGAAATTATGCCCAGCGAGACGATGTCCTGACCTTTGGCAGGATCGTTGACCCTTCTCAGCGCTTCAATAATTTGTTCTTCGGTGACCTGCGACATCCTTGAAAACTCCAAAAACTTACCAATATTATAGCAAGGTGGTTCAAATCCAACATACGGAGGCGCGTTTCGTTTGCACGTCCGTGAATGCTGGACTATACGTGTGCAGACTTATATGGGATCGCGATGGGTTTAGGAAAGGACAACCTAAACAAAGCGATGTTGTGGCGTGAGTTTGGTTGAATTAATTGTGTGTTCTAGGGGGAATTAAGAAATGCCTTGGTCTAATCAATCCGGTGGCGGTGGCGGTGGCGGTGGCGGTGGTGAAGGCCCGTGGAGCGGCGGCTCTGGCGGCGGCGGACCACAGCCACCCGATCTTGAGGAGATGCTTCGTAAGGGGCAAGACCGGCTGAAAGGCATGATCCCCGGCAGCGGCGGTTCTGCGGTGGGCGTCTTTCTTGTCATCGCAGTGGTGATTGCGGTTTGGCTGGCAACGGGTCTGTACCGGGTCGAGTCGTACGAACAGGGCGTCGTCTTGGTTTTTGGCAAAGTGATCAACCAGACGGATCCTGGGCTACATTACAACTTCCCGTCTCCCATTGGCGATGTGATCAAGCCTAATGTGACGCGCCAGAACCGGGTAGATATCGGGTATCGTGGCGCTGCAGAATTGGGCGAACGCGGAACGGGCGCCAGGGATGTCCTTGAAGAAAGTTTGATCCTGACCGGCGACGAAAATATCGTTGATATGGATTTCACGGTTTTATGGCGAATTAGCAACGCTGAAGATTTCCTGTTTAATATTCGGAGCCCGGAAACGACGGTGAAGGCCGCGGCCGAAAGCGCCATGCGCGAAGTCGTGGGCCAGGAAAGCTTCACCCGCGCGGTGACAGGTGGACGCGGAGAAATTGAAGATAGAACGAAAGAGCGGCTGCAGGAAATCTTGGACAGCTATAAGGCCGGCATTCTTATTGAGAATGTGAATTTGCAAAAATCGGATCCGCCATCGGAAGTCATTGATGCATTCAACGATGTGCAGCGCGCCCGGCAGGATAGGGTTCGGTTGCAGAATGAAGCGGAAGCCTATGCGAATTCGGTTGTGCCGGAAGCGCGAGGTTTGGCGCAAAAAGACATTAACGAAGCGGAAGCCTACCGCGAACAACAGATACAAGAAGCCCGGGGTGAGGCTGATCGATTCTCGTCGATCTACAATGCCTATAAGGTTGCGCCGGACGTGACCCGTAAGCGCATGTATCTTGAAACGCTGGGCGCTGTTCTAGGGTCGGCCCGCAAAGTCATTATAGACCAAAAGGGGGGTGGCAGCGGCGTCGTTCCCTATTTGCCGTTGCCCGAAGTTGATCGGGCGCGACGCGACAATACGCAATCTGGCAATTGATAGGGACGGGGAGAAATCGACATGAATAAAATTGTTCTCGCCGTCATTGGCGGTATCGTTATCGTCGGCGGCATAACTTTGTCCGGTGCTTTGTTCACAGTGCATCAGGTTCAGCAGGCGATTGTGATGAAATTTGGCGAACCCAAACGGGTTATTCAGGATCCTGGACTACACGTTAAATGGCCGTTTCTGGAAGACGTTACTTTTTATGACAATCGAATCCTGGATCTTGATCCGCCAGAATTTGAAGTGCTGCTGAAAGACCGGAAACGGATCATTGTCGACGCCTTTGCGCGCTATCGCATCGTTGATCCGCTGTTGTATTTCCAGCGTGTCCGCAACGAAGTGACTGCTCGCGATCGATTGGGCAAGTTGATCAATCCGTCGCTACGCCGGGTGCTGGCGAAGGTGAAGCTGGTTGATATTTTGTCGCCGAAACGCGCTGGGATGATGAAACGAATTACGGACGACGTCACCGCAGATAGCCTGAGTCTGGGCATCGAGATTGTCGACATCCGGATAGGCAGGACTGACCTGCCCACCGAAACTAGCCAGGCCGTGTTTGGCCGGATGCGCACCGAACGTGAACGCCAGGCCCGTGAATTGCGCGCCGAAGGTAAGGAGCAGGCGCAGAAAACGCGGGCGTTGGCGGATCGTGACAAGGTCGTTCTCATCGCCGAGGCGAAACGGAAATCCGAGCAGCTTCGTGGTGAAGGTGACGGGGAACGAAATTTGATTCTCGGCAAAGCCTATGGCCAGGACACCGAGTTCTTCCAGTTTTATAAATCACTGGATGAATACAAGAAGAGTCTTATTGGCAACGACACCACGATGGTATTGTCGCCGGATAGTGATTTTTTCCGGTTCTTTGGTGCCATTGACGGTAAGGCCAAGAAGTAGGCGCGGCCTAAACCGAGAATTCGGGAGGCGGGGTCTTGTCCGATCTGTTTACGGCAATGGCACTCGTCCTGGTGATTGAGGGCGTTTTATACGCGCTGTTTCCCGAAGCGATGCAGCGCATGATGGTGCAGGCGATCCAGGCACCTCCGTCCGTTCTACGTAATGGCGGTTTGGTCGCGGCGGTGATCGGCGTCGGCGTCGTGTGGTTTATACGTACATGACCGATGAATTTTGGTTCAAATGTGGTCATCTTCGCCACAGTTGGGCCAAAATGAGGTGATACGATGGTTTTGTCCGGCGGCTGATTGACGAGTATTGGGGAACACCACATATGGGGAACATGGACAAAACAAATGCGCCCGGCGTTATGTCGGCGTAAGATTACGGAGATCATGGATGACACATTTGGTGCGACATCGTCGAGTTCGGCGTCAAATTTGGCGCGGCGGCTGGATTACCGCCATTCCCCTGTTTCTGGCGCTTGTCTGGGTCCCGGTTGGCGCGGATGCGCGCGGTGCCCCGGAAAGCTTCGCAGATATTGTCGAAGGTTTGTTGCCCGCAGTGGTGAATATCTCAACAACGCAAAAACTTAAAGCAAACCACCGGCCCCGCAGCGAAGAAGGTCCGGCGTTTGAATTTCCGCCTGGGTCGCCGTTCGGCGACTTCTTTGATCAATTCAATCGGCGTGGCGGGGATCAGCCGAAACGCCGCGCGACGTCGCTTGGTTCCGGTTTTCTCATCAGTGATGAGGGGCATGTAGTCACCAACAATCACGTCATTGAAGGCGCGGATAAAATCGCCGTCACGCTGCACAACGGCGTTAAATACGACGCGACCTTGCTGGGGCGTGATCCGAAGACCGATTTGGCTCTGTTGAAGGTCAAATCCAAAGGCAAATTGCCCTTTGTAAAATTTGGCGATTCCGCAAAAGCGCGTGTTGGCGATTGGGTCATTGCGATTGGGAATCCGTTGGGGCTGGGGGGTACTGTGACGGCGGGGATTGTTTCGGCGCGTGGTCGCGACATCCGTTCGGGCCCGTATGACGATTTCATTCAAACTGATGCGCCGATTAACAAGGGAAATTCCGGTGGTCCTTTATTCGATGTGAACGGCGATGTCATCGGCATCAACACCGCGATCCTGTCGCCGTCAGGCGGCAGCATTGGCATTGGGTTTTCCGTGCCATCGAATTTGGCGATGAATGTTATCGATCAATTGCGGGAATTTGGCACCACCCGGCGCGGTTGGCTAGGCGTGCAAATTCAAACCGTGACGCCGGAGATCGCCGAAGGGCTGCAACTCAACAAAGCGTATGGCGCGTTGGTGGCGGGCGTTATGAAAAGCAGTCCGGCTGAAAAGGCGGGCTTGAAGACGGGCGATATCATCATTGGCTTCAACAACAAAGAAGTCCCCGAATCGCGTAAATTACCGCGCATGGTGGCGGAAACAAAAGTCGGCAAGGACGTGGACGTGCGTGTCTGGCGTGAAGGTGCGGAGATATCCCTGACCGTTCGATTGGGGGAATTGGAAAAAGTCGACCAGGCGTCTTTGTCGACGCGCGGCTCCCGTAAGGGCCGACCGGGCCAATCCAGTGTGGCCATTGATGAACTCGGTATGTCGATGGCGTCGATCACGCCGAAATTGAGTGAGAAGTTCAACATTGCCGCTGACGCCAAGGGCGTTGTCATTTTGAAGATAAAGAAGGATAGCGACGCGGCGGAAAAACGGTTGCGGCCTGGCGATGTTGTCGTTGAAGTCAATCAGGAATCAGTTAAAACGCCTGGTGATGTGGCGAAACTCGTCATGGAAGCCAAGGGTAAAGGGCGGCGCATGGTGCTGTTACTGGTCGATCAGGATGGCGACATGCGCTTCATTCCGGTACGCATCGGTGACGGTTAACCGTAATCTGATGTATTTTATAGGCGGCGTCATTCCCCTGGCGCCGTCTAATTTTTTGCGTAATATCCTTGGACCTGCATTCAGGGATTTTTAGTGAGCGAGGCGTGGGGAGACAAATTGTCCAGTTCGACATCGGTTTTTAAAATCAAGAACCAGGGACCCATGTACCTGCTAGGACTGGGCCATGCCGCGACGCATTGGGTGGCGGGTACGTTCTATGTGTTGCTGCCTTTCATGACGAAGGATCTGGGGTTGAGCTACACCCAGGCGGGGTTATTGGTGTCGATCCTGCATATCAGCTCCTTCTTCGCTAATTTCGGCAGTGGGGCTGTGGTGGACGTGACCGGCCGCAAGGTCATTTTTCAGGTCATCTCGCTGGGCGTTGGCGGCGTTGCGTTGTTGGTGTTCGGCTTTACGGGTCTGTATATGGTCCTGTGCGCCATGGTTGCGTTGATTGGGGCGACGAATAATTTGTGGCACCCGCCAGCAATTTCGTTCATTTCCGACCGCTATCCGGAAAACCGGGGGTACGCTCTGTCCATTCATGCGACCGGCGCCAGCTTGGGCGATATGGTGGCACCGTTGGCGGCCGGAGCGGCGATCACGTGGTGGTCGTGGCAGGGGTCGGCAATCGCGAATTCCGTGCCGGTATTTGTCGTGACGGCGATTTTTCTGTTCTACCTGATGCCCAAAGATACTCCGAAGCAGGCTGGCGCGGGATCCGGAATTGGATTTAGCGATTATTTGTCCGGGCTCGCCGGGTTGGTGCGGCGTAAGGCGGTGTTGGGCTTATGCCTGATGGCGGCGCTTCGGTCGATGGCACAGAATGGCCTATTAATGTTTTTACCGCTTTATCTTGCTGATGTGTTGCAGGTGAGTCCAGTTGTGCTGGGCGTCGCCATTGCGGCGATGCACCTGGGCGGGGTTATCGTGTCACCCATTGCAGGGGTGCTGTCCGACCGCATCGGGCGGCGGCCCGTGGTGATGTCAGGATTAGCGGCGACGACGCTTATCGTGGCCGGATTGACGTTCGTCGAAAATACGATGGTGTATGTGGTTGGCGTCTCGTTCTTGGGCTTTGTCCTTTATGCGGTCCGGCCTGTTATTCACAGCTGGATGATGGATATGGCGCCGGCGGACGTCCGCGGTTCGGCGACAAGCTTGTTATTCGGTACCCAGGCTGGGTTGTCGGTGTTGATGCCGGTGATCGGCGGCGCGGTGGCCGACGCCTATGGCTTGACCGAGGTGTTCTACGTCATCGCGGGGATCATGCTGGCGGCGAATTTCGTCGTATTCCTGTTGCCACGCCCAGAAAAGGACACCTTGCTATAAGTGCGCCTAGTCAAGCAAAACTATAATAAGCCGCTGAATTCGGATTGCCGATAGCCTTGCAGGTACAGCAGTGCAGTTAAATCGCCGTGGTTCACAAGGATGTTGGCCTGTTTAGCGACGAGAGGTTTGGCGTGGAATGCGACGCCAGCGCCAGCGACCTCCAGCATGGCGATGTCATTGGCCCCGTCACCGACGGCGATGGTGTCCGTCGAATCCAGGTTGCGTTCGCGGCATAATCGCAAAAGTGTTTCGCGTTTGGCGTTGCGTCCGAGAATGGGGGCGGTGACCACGCCGGTAATAATGCCGTTGGCGACTTTCAGGATATTGGCTTGATCCATATCGAAGCCGATACGGTCGCGAATTTGGGTGGTGTAATATGTGAATCCGCCGGACACCAACGCGCAATAGGCACCGTTGTTTTTCATGGTTTGAACCAGCGCTCGTGCGCCCGGCATGATACGAATATTGTTTGCGGCGCGGTCCAACGCAACGGCGTCGACGCCCGACAGCAATGCGACCCTTTCGCGCAGCGCGTCTTCAAAATTCAGCTCACCGTTCATCGCGCGGGCGGTGATAGAGGCGATCTTGTCGCGCGCGTCAATTTCATCGGCCAATTCGTCCAACATTTCATTTTCGATTATGGTGGATTCCATATCGGCGACCAGCAACCTCTTGCGTCGTCCAAAGGCGCGCTGTGCAACGATATCGATGTAGGTGGATCCAAGGGCGTTGGCGGTGTGTGACCGGGCGGCGCCTGGCACCAGGCCTGAAAACGGCAGGTCACACGCAATTTTTTCGGCCAGCCAATCGACGTTGCCGACTCGCGCACCGGCGGATTCCAGGGCGCGCCGGGCTTTGACCATATGATCTGCATGCAGGGCCCGGTCTTTCGGGTTCGTGATAAGGGTAAGAACATTGTCCATATGGCGGCATTCTGTATCCTGCTGCATCATGGGACGCAATGACGAAGTCATGGGACGCAATAACGATATACTGGCGGTCGTAATCGCTGGGCCGACGGCGAGTGGTAAATCAGCCGCCGCGATGGCAGTCGCGCGGGAATTTGACGGCGTCGTCATCAATGCTGACAGTATGCAAATCTATGATGGAATGCCGCTGCTGACTGCGCGACCGACGGCAGCGGAAATGTGCGGCATACCCCATCGGCTTTATGGCGTGCTCAACGTCGGCGAAATTTGTTCCGCTGCGCGTTGGCGCGAGATGGCGATTACGGAGATTGAAACCGCGCGACGCGCAGGTCAGTTGCCAATTCTCTGCGGCGGATCTGGACTTTACATAAAAGCGTTGATGGAAGGCTTGTCTCCTATTCCTGAAATTCCCGATGCTATACGTGCGTCCGTGCGTGACGGCCTTGAGACGCTCGGGGTGGCGGCGATGTATGAAGATTTGTCCGTGCGTGACCCCGTGATGGCGGATCGGTTGATGCCCACGGACCGGCAACGGATTTCGCGCGCGATGGAGGTGCTTATAGCGACAGGAAAATCTTTGGCGGATTGGCAGGCGGAACCGAAATCAGGGTCGCCGCCGGACGTTGAATTCGCGACGATATGTTTTTTGCCGTCGCGTGAAGATTTGTATGAGTCGTGCAATGCACGCCTGTTGCAAATGATCGAGCTTGGCGCCGTTGCGGAGGTGGATAGGGCCTTTGAACTTTACGCCAAACGACGCCAACATCAGGGTGGTGTGGAGCCGCCCCTCATGAAAGCGCTGGGCGCATCTTATTTTCATGCCTATAGCGCTGGCGAATTGACTCTGGAAAATGCCATTGAAAAAGCCCAACAGGCGACCCGACGATACGCAAAACGGCAGATGACATGGCTAAATAATAATTTTATTTCACAAATCATAATAAAAGAGAAATATTCAGAAAATTTAAACTCCAAATTCTTTTCATTTGTTCGCCAAAAACTATTGACCCTAAATAGCTGAGATCTTATGTTTGCCGCCGTTCAACGGGGTCATTTAGGGCCTCCGATGTGCATGAGTACAAGTGAATTGAAAGGGCGAGACAATGGCGAGTGAGCGAATGACCGGGGCGGAAATGGTGATCCGGGCTCTGGTTGATCAAGGTGTGGAGGTTATCTTCGGATATCCCGGCGGCGCCGTCCTGCCGATCTATGATGCGTTGTTCAAACAAAATAAACTGCGCCACGTGCTTGTCCGCCAGGAAGGCGGCGCCGTACATGCGGCCGAAGGGTACGCGCGTTCAACGGGTAAGGTCGGCGTGGTTTTGGTGACATCGGGGCCGGGTGCGACCAACGCCGTCACGGGTTTGACCGACGCCTTGATGGATTCCATACCAGTTGTCTGCCTGACAGGGCAGGTGCCGACGCATTTAATTGGTAATGACGCGTTTCAGGAATGCGACACCACGGGTATCACCCGGCCCTGCACCAAGCACAATTATCTGGTGAAAGATGTCGATGACATGGCGCAAACGCTTCATGAAGCGTTTCATATTTCGCGCAGTGGGCGCCCTGGTCCGGTTGTTGTTGATCTGCCGAAGGATATTCAGTTTGCGGAGGGCGATTATGAAATGCCGGCGGAAATTGTACACAAGACGTATAAACCGCGCCTGAAAGCGACGAATTCAGAGGTCGAAACGGCGGTGGAGATGTTGGCTGGCGCGAAGCGCCCCATCGTCTATGCGGGTGGCGGCGTGATCAATTCCGGGCCCCGCGCACATGAATTATTGACCCGCCTGGTACGCACAACGGGCGCGCCGTGCACCTTGACGCTGATGGGGCTTGGCGCATTACCAGCGTCCGACCCTCATTTTCTGGGCATGTTGGGCATGCACGGTTCCTATGAAGCGAACATGGCCATGCATGGCTGCGATGTCATGTTATGCGTCGGTGCCCGTTTTGATGACCGGGTGACCGGACGGCTGGACGCTTTTGCACCGAACGCGAAGAAAATTCATATCGACATTGACCCGTCATCGATCAACAAAAATGTCTTGGTCGATTTACCGATCATTGGCGATGTTGCGCATGTCCTGGACGACATTCTGAAAGTATGGGATGCAAAAAACATCACACCGGATGGTGGTCCGCGTCAGGAATGGTGGAAACAGATCGACAAATGGCGGGAAAAGGACTCGCTGAACTACCAAAAGTCCGACACGATCATTAAACCGCAATACGCCATTCAGCGGCTCTACGAAATGACTCAGGATCGCGACACCTATATCACGACCGAAGTTGGACAACATCAAATGTGGGCGGCGCAGCACTTCAAATTCGAAGAGCCAAAGCGCTGGATGACTTCCGGGGGATTGGGCACGATGGGGTATGGATTGCCGGCGGCGATTGGGGTGCAGTTGGCGCATCCGGACGCTACCGTGGTCGATATCGCGGGCGAGGCGTCAATCCTGATGAATATCCAGGAAATGGCGACGGCGGCGCAATATCGATTGCCGGTCAAGATTTTCATTCTGAACAACCAGTATATGGGCATGGTGCGCCAATGGCAGGAATTGCTGCATGGCGGACGGTATTCAGAGACCTATTCTGAATCCCTGCCGGATTTCGTCAAATTGGCGGACAGTTTCGGCGCAGTCGGATTACGGGCGACGAAGCCAGATGAACTGGATGACCTTATCACCGAGATGCTGTCGGTCGACAAAGCCGTGATCGCCGATGTCTGCGTGGATAAGACAGAAAACTGTTTTCCGATGATCCCCTCGGGCGCCGCACATAACGAAATGCTGTTCGGACCGGGCGATAGCGCCGAAAAGCCAATTTCCAAAAGCGGCATGGTGTTGGTATAACGCGGCCTAAAAGCCTCTGAGGCGTCCACTTAAACCGAATACGACTCGTTAACATAGGAAAATTACAATGGACACAATTGAGCGGCACACCATCGCCGCTTTGGTCGAAAATGAACCTGGCGTGCTGGCGCGTGTGATCGGATTATTTTCCGGTCGCGGGTACAATATCGAAAGTCTGACGGTGGCCCCGGTCACCCCTGATGAAAGCATGTCGCGGATTTCTATCGTGACGTCGGGCACACCGATGATTATCGAACAGATCAAGGCTCAATTGAATCGTTTGGTGCCAATAGCGTCGGTTCATGACCTGACCGCCGATGGCCCGCATGTCGAACGGGAGTTCGCGTTGGTTAAAGTTGTTGCGTCCGGGGCCAATCGGCGGGAGTCATTGCGGATCGCCGATATCTTTCACGCTCATGTAGCGGACACCACAATTGAATCCTTCGTGTTTTCCTTGACAGGGCAGCGGGACAAAATTGAATCGTTTGTCGAGTTGATGCGGGCGTTGGGTGATGTGGAAGTTGCCCGAAGCGGCGTGGTCGCCATTGCCCGGGGCTCTAAGGTCCTTTAAAAGGCCTACACAAGTTAGGAATCGTAAGAAAAACCCAACCGTTTTTAAATACCCTCTTTTGAGAGCGTCAATTGTTAGAGATAAGGAGCCGATCCAATGCGTGTGTATTATGACCGTGATGCGGATGTAAACCTGATTAAGAGCAAAAAAGTCGTGATTGTTGGCTATGGTAGCCAAGGTCATGCGCATGCGATGAACCTGCGTGACAGTGGCGTCCCCGATGTCGTCGTTGCGCTGCGTCCGGATTCCGGTTCGGTGCAGAAAGCCGAAGGTGCCGGGTTCAAAGTCATGTCGCCCAGTGATGCGGCGAAGTGGGCCGATGTGGTCATGGTGTTGGCGCCCGATGAAATCCAAGGGGATTTGTACGCCGACGAACTTGCCCCCAACATGAAACCGGGGACCGCGATTGCGTTCGCTCACGGCTTGAACATTCATTTCAACTTGATCGAAGCCCGCACCGACCTTGATGTCTTCATGATTGCGCCGAAGGGTCCCGGTCACACGGTTCGTTCGGAATATGAACGCGGCGCCGGGGTGCCGTGTCTGTTGGCGGTTGACCAGGATTCGTCTGGCAACACCCATGAGGTGGGTCTGTCTTATGGTTGCGCTATTGGTGGCGGTCGCGCTGGCATCATCGAGACGACCTTCAAGGAGGAATGCGAAACCGATCTGTTTGGTGAACAGGCCGTATTGTGCGGCGGGTTGACGTCGTTGATCCAGGCCGGTTACGAAACCCTTGTGGAAGCTGGGTATGCACCCGAAATGGCGTATTTCGAATGTGTTCATGAAGTCAAATTGATCGTTGATTTGATCTATGAAGGCGGGATGGCGAACATGCGCTATTCAGTGTCGAATACGGCGGAATTTGGCGACTACGTCAGTGGCCCGCGCGTTGTGACCGACGCCACCAAGCTAGAAATGAAGGCCATTTTGAAAGATATACAAACGGGCGTTTTTGCCACCAATTTTGTGAACGAATGCAAGGCTGGGCAACCCAGATTGAAGGCGGAACGCCGCATCTCCGGTGAACATGGGCTCGAAGAAGTCGGTGGTCGGTTGCGCGCAATGATGCCGTGGATCGCTGAAAATGCGATGGTCGACAAGTCGAAAAACTAACGCCGCCAGATAATGATGGTGGTGGATAGGAGACACGGCGCTGTGGTGATGGTACGCCATAGCGTCGTTAAATTTAAATTCCCTTTTAAATGAACGTTAACCAAACCTTCATTTAATGAGGGTCTTTTCATATTGAGAATACTAAATGGCCTTTATTCATCTCTTTTCTTATGTACTAAGGTCGCTTTATAGTACCGAATGCATGCTGTCTGTGTTATTTGAGGTTGGAGTATTTACGCCGACCATCTGGTCATGTGCATTCCGAAGATCGTGGCGAAATTTTGTAGGCTGCGGGTATCGTCGCGGTAAAAGGATAAAGAGTGAAGGAAATTTCCATCGTGCGAGTTGGCGTCATCATTTTTAGTCCAGCGGGCTGAACATTATGTTTTCACGATTGCTTGGCATGTTGTCTGCGGATATGGCCATTGATTTGGGCACTGCGAATACCCTGGTCTACGTTAAAGGCCGTGGCATCGTATTGAATGAACCGTCGGTGGTTGCTATTGCGGAAACCAAGGGCCGGAAGCAGGTTTTGGCGGTCGGTGATGAAGCCAAAATGATGCTGGGCCGCACGCCTGGAAATATTCAAGCGATACGTCCCTTGCGCGACGGTGTGATTGCTGATTTCGATGTGGCGGAAGAAATGATCAAGCATTTCATTCGCAAGGTCCACAATCGACGTAGTTTCGCCAGCCCTCAAGTTATCGTTTGCGTCCCATCCGGTTCAACGGCGGTGGAACGTCGTGCGATTGAAGATTCAGCGAACGCGGCGGGCGCCCGGCGGGTGTTTCTGATCGAGGAGCCCATGGCCGCCGCAATTGGCGCGGGGCTTCCCGTGACCGAGCCAACAGGATCGATGGTGGTGGATATTGGTGGCGGAACGACTGAAGTGGCGGTTTTATCCTTGGGCGGCATCGTGTATTCGCGCTCCGTTCGGGTTGGCGGCGATAAAATGGACGAGGCCATCATCGCTTATATTCGCCGCAACCATAACCTGCTGGTCGGTGAAAGCAGCGCCGAACGGATCAAGAAGGAAATAGGCACGGCCTGCCCGCCGGAAGACGGTGAAGGCAGCATTATAGAAATCAGAGGCCGTGATTTGATGAACGGCGTCCCGAAGGAATTAATGATCAGCGAACGGCAAATTGCTGAAAGTCTGGCGGAACCGGTTAGCGCGATTATAGAAGCCGTGAAGGTCGCCTTGGAACATACCGCGCCGGAACTGGCGGCGGATATTGTCGACAAAGGCATTGTATTGACCGGCGGCGGCGCGTTGTTGGGGAATCTCGACTTTGTCCTGCGCCACGCAACGGGATTGCCGGTTTCAATCGCCGACGACCCACTATCTTGTGTTGCGTTGGGCACGGGCCGTTGTCTGGAGGAAATGAAAACACTCCGAAACGTTCTGGTCAGCGCATATTAGTTGAGTGATCCTGAATTAAGAGGATGTAATCCTTGATTACACGTCGCGACGCCATTGCCCGGATTACAATGCCCATCAGGGCGTTAGCGCAGCGCTTCGCCTTTCTCATTCTGTTGGGCGCTGCAGGCGGCGTCTTAATGGTGGGCAAGGCCGATCCTAAAATATTTGAGCGAACGCGTATTGTGGTGACCGACGCCGCAGCGCCAATTCTGGACGCCGTGTCCCGGCCCGTGGCGACGGTGGCGTCGATTGTTGAAGAAGCCAATCATCTGATGTATCTGCGTGACGAGAACGTGGTGCTTCGTCAGGAAAACGCGCGCTTGTTGCAATGGCGTTCGGCGGCGCAAGTTCTGTCTTCGGAAAATGAACATTTGCGTGATCTGTTGCGATTTGTGCCCGATGATCCTGCAACGTATATTTCAGCACGTGTCATTGCCGATTCTGGTGGGGCGTTCGTTCGCAGCATTCTCGTGAACACGGGGTCGCGGGACGGCGTGCGTAAAGGGTTTCCCGTAATTGTTGGTGCGGGGTTGATAGGCCGCGTGGCGGAGGTCGGTCGCCGTGCGTCACGGGTGTTGCTAATTAACGATTTGAATAGCCGCATTCCCGTGATCGTCGGTCCGGAACGCCATCATGCTATTTTATCTGGAGATAATTCCGAACTGACTCGGGTTGACTATCTAACGGCGAATACATCGATGTCTGTCGGCGACCGTGTTCTAACATCGGGTCGTGGGGGCGTTTTTCCACCGGGCTTGCCGATTGGCACCGTTACATCGGTGGGCGGAGACGGCGTTCGTGTACGGGAGTACGTTTCTATCAATTCTTTGGAGTATGTCCGTATTATGGATTTTGGTCTTGAAGGCATGATTCAAGAGGATCGAGGCGTCGGACAGTAGGGGCCGGGCACTGCGATTGTGGGTGGGTTTGGTCGTCCGCTCATCGGAATGAATTTTGGGAACTCCGCG
>JAPKDL010000193.1 GCA_028822585.1 Alphaproteobacteria bacterium
CGCCGGCAGGCGTTAGTGATATTCGGCAATGGGGCGATGGCGTGTCGTCGCCCGAGTGTTGTATCCGCAATACCAGTACATTTCGCGGCAATAGGGGACATGCAGATACAGCGAAACCGGCGTCGCCGTGTTTAATTCCGCCAGCCATTTCTGGTAGTCGTCCGCTGTGACACCCGCTGAAAAATGCGGCGCGGTTGGATAGCTGGTGTAGCGCGGGGCGCGGTGGTCGTATCGATTGATACGGTCGGTGGTCATGGCGGGGTTATCTTAAGGACGCTCCGCTGTCGCGTTGATCTAGGTCAAATGTGACCTGTCCCCTTGAAGACCCACTGGCCTTGAAGACCGGCGGGCGCGTATGGCTTAATCCTGAACCGGTTCTATCCTGAATTCACCGAAGGCGGGCGGCACGACGGCGCGCTCGACGGGCGTTTCGAGTTGCGGCGCCCAATCATAGGGATAGCGGTAGGCCCGGAAGACATCGCTGATGAACAGGTCTTTGCGTTCCGATAAGTTGTGCGGACTGATATATTCCCAGACGATCTCGCATTCCCGCGTGACCTCGAAAACGCGTCCGCAATTTGACTCCGTAATCAAGGTGTTGCCGTTCGGCAGGCGCTGGGCGGCGCTTTTATAGCGGCTGTAGAACTTGCTGAGATCCTCGCCGTCGCACGCGTAGCCTTGGGTGCGCGCGGTAAATTCCCAAACCAGTTCAAGCGAAATCGGATCGAATTCCAGGACCCGTGAATGGTCCCGCAAGGCGTTCCAGGTCCCGTCGGGCGAGCCGGGGTTGGGGTCTCCGAATCCGGCCCCGCCGCCATTGTCGAACACCAGGATGTTTCCGGCGCCGGGCAGACCCTTGGGGATGATATGGGCGTGGTGCGGTCCGATGATGCAGCCAAGCGCCTGGAGCGACGGGTCCATGGAGAAGTCGGGGCCAATTTTCCACACGATATCGCCCGTTTTCTTAGAAATTATATAGATCATTGTGCCGCGGTCATCGGTGATAATGTTGTCTGGGTGAAATCGCTCGTCCCCGTTGTCGAACCACTTATTCGGGCCCACATAGGAGGCGGTGTTCTGAAAGACGCCGTGTTGTGCCCGGCACCGGCGCATGATCGCGTTCTTGGCGGCTTCGCTGTGCCCGAATTGCTCGAAATTTTCGGCGGGCATCCAGTCCCACACGATTTCCCCGTCCCAGGTCACCTCGACCATGCGGGTGGCGCGCGGCAGATAATCTCGGGTGACCGCAGGCCACTCGCCGCTCTTGTAGCTCAGCATCAAGGTTCGAGCGTTTTCGGTCTTCGGCGTCATATCGGGAACGTAATAGCCGACCGGGCAGCCCTCTCGGACCATGTCGTGGTTTTGCCGGGCCGACCAGACCTGTTTCCCGTCGACCTCAATTTGATCCGCCTTGCCGAACTTCCATTCGACGTTTCCGTCCCAGTCTTCCTGAACGATATCGTCAGAACCTATATTATGGTCATACGTCTTGGTCACCCGACCGGTTTGGCCACCGAGAATTTTCCCGCCGGGAAACATCGAAATCATATAACCGTCGAATTGCGGCCAGGTCCGAACCGCGTTGCCATTCATGTCGACCAACACCGCGCCAACGCCGATTTTCTTGGACGGATACAGCGTATACCCGTTGAAACACTTTTCGGGATTGTAAATTGTCGTACCAGTCGGGAATACTGTTTGCATGAACTTTGCTTTCAAATGAGAGGGTTATGATCCGCCTCGATCGAGTGGCCCCACGAGATCAACCGAAATGATTGTTGAGCACTTTTTTAACGGCCGGGCGTGCTTCCATGGCCTGCATATGCGCCATGGTTTTGGGAAGCTTTGAGGTGTCCACCTTGTCGCCGTCTAGCCATCGCGCAACGGTATAGAAGTAGGCGTCGCACAGGCTGTAGGTTTCCCCCATCACCCACGGGCCTTTGAACATCATGCTTTCGATCAATTGGAAACATTCAAGGCCGTTCTGCGGCACCTTGCGTTGCATGGCCTCGATGGCGGCGGGGTCGTCGGCCCAGCGGGCACCGCGCCCCCGATGCGCATGGACTACATGGACCGTGGCGCACAGATAGTTGTTAAAGGATTGCAGTCGCGCCAGGTCAAAAATATCGTCCAACGGTGCCAATCCGGCGTTCGGTGCGCTTTGGGAGATGAACAGCAAAATGGCGGGAGTTTCGGTCAGAATGCCCCGATCCGTTATCAAGGCTGGAACCCGCCCTTTGGGGTTGATCGACAGATAGTCCGGTTTGCGTTGGTCTTCGGATTCGAAACTGATCCGGACGGCTTCGTAATCCAGGCCTGCTTCCTCCAACGCGATATGAGACGCAAGGGCGACTGAGCCAGGCGAGTAATAGAGCTTGAACATTGTTGTCTCCGGAAAGAGTAAAGTTGCACAACTATAGGTCCGGCGCGCAAGACCGGGAAATGCGCAAACGGGGCCTGAAACAGCTATTGCTGCGCGATACCGGCTTTGCCGTCCCGCAGTACAAATTTCTGTACCTTACCCGTCGCTGTTTTCGGCAAATCCTCAACGAAGCTCACCCATTGCGGTGTCTTGAAGTGGGCCAGGCTGTCGCGGACATGAAGCTTGAGGTCAGCTTCGCTGGCTTGGGCGCTTTCCTTCAAAATAACAAAGGCGTGCGGCGCTTCCCCCCATTTTTCATGTGGCATGCCGACGACGGCGGCTTCCTGCACTGCTGGGTGATTCAGCAGGCACCCTTCAACTTCGACCGATGAGATGTTTTCACCGCCGCTGATAATGACGTCTTTGAACCGATCCCGAATCTCCATGTAGCCATCGGGGTGAACCACGGCGGCGTCGCCCGAATGGAACCAGCCGTTCCTAATTGCGGCGTTCGTGGCGTTGGGGTCGTTGTAATAGCCTTGCATGACCACGTTGCCCCGCACGGTAATTTCGCCAAGCGTCTCCCCGTCGTTCGGGACCTCGTTCCCCTCGTCGTCGACGACGCGGACTTCTCCGGAGCTTACGAATTCGACGCCTTGCCGCGCCTTGATCTTGGCCCGTTCCGCTACCGTCAGGTTTTGATGTTCGGGGCGCGGTTCACAAACGGAGATAAGCGGTGCCGTCTCGGTTAATCCGTAGACATGCGTCAATTCCCACCCAAGATCCCGTTCGACCTGTTCGATGGTGGCGGCGGCGGGCGGTGCCCCAGCGGTGAATAGGCGGACGCTTCGCGGCGCCCCGGCCCGAACCTCCTCCGGCGCGTTCGCGATGCCGATGAGCACCGTTGGCGCGGCGCAGAACATTGTAATATTCTCGTCCTTGATGAGCTGGAAGATTAGCGCGGGCTCCACTTTCCGCAAGCAGACATGGGCCATGCCGCGCGCGGTATTGATCCAGGTGAAGGTCCACCCGTTGGCGTGAAACATCGGCAAAGTCCAAAGATACCGGTCGCTGGGCGACAGATGATGATGGACGAGGGTGCCCATGACATTCATATACGCATTGCGATGCGTGATCATTACGCCCTTGGGCCGCGCCGTCGTGCCGCTGGTGTAATTGATGGTGAGAAGATCGGTTTCGGCGATATCGATTTTGGCGAAATCTGGTGACTGGGACTCAAGCTGCGATTCGTAATCGATCCAGCCCTCTTTCGACCCTTCCAGCGCCACGAAATGTTCGACATTCGTCAGCTTGTCTCGAATGCCGTCAATAGAGCCGAGGTAGTCCTCATGCGCACAGACGATTGTCGCGCCACAATGGTTGATGATGTATTCAAAGTCTTCTGGCAGCAGCCTGTAATTGATAGGCACTAAAACTGCGCCGATCTGCGGCACCGCATAAAACGCTTCTAAATGTGAATGCGTGTTCGGTGCGATGTAGGCGACGCGGTCGCCCTGCTGGGCGCCAAGCGCCTGGAGCGCCGTGGACCAGCGGTCGCAGCGGTCCAGGAATTGCGCATAGGTGAACCTCTTATCTCCATCGACGACAGCTTCACGGTCAGCGTAGAGTCGGCGCGCGCGCCGAGCGAACTCCATGGGAGTCAAAGCGATTTCCATGACATCTATTCCCTAAAATAAAGACGGTGGATGGAATGTACGCTACCAGATTGTCTGACGTAAGAACACGTAGATTTCGAATGGTGCACTGAAAAAGGAGCCGCCCGGTTCCGGTCGACTTCTTGATCTGGGCGAGGCTTGAGCGCCGATAAGCGGTGACACCATGAACGCAAGGGTGAGCGTGATAAATCGAATCAGTATTTTCCAAA
>JAPKDL010000194.1 GCA_028822585.1 Alphaproteobacteria bacterium
TCGTTCGAAATAGGCACGGCTCAGTAAGGCACCAAAATAACCAAACACCAAGCCGCTTGCACCGACATGCAGCGCATTGCGGGCAAACAGCCAGACAAGAAACCCGCCCAACAGAACGATCCCAGTCGTCATTGCCCAAAAACGAGCCCGCCCACTGACTATCATCAGGCTACCAAGAATCAGCAGAGGTAGAGTGTTCGACGCTGCATGCCATAGCCCACCATGTAGAAACGGCGCGAGCGGTATTCCCCTCAGACCGCTCGCTTGGCGAGGCAAAATGCCCCATTCCGTGAGCCCGTGACTAAGGAAGAAGTTTGCTATCTCCACTATCCATATCGCTGTGACGAAGAGTATGAGCGGGGCAATTTTTTTCTTGATGGCCTCCATTTGTTCAATCCGCCTTCGCTTCATCGACTAAAAAAATATTTCTGAACTTACCACGGTTTAGCATAAAGACGTTTACTCCGTGTCGGCCATTATCGTTTTCATCTGCCCAGCTATCAACGGCATGAAAAGGCGAGCATATCTTATTGCCCTTAGTTCAGGCGGGATACCGATTGAGATAATTGGGAACACCGAGCGCCAAACATGCGGTAGCGGGCTATACGACTGCACAAAATTGTATACAAACCGTTTTGGCAACGAGCGTGCGTGATGGCTAGATACAGGGACAAAAACTCCACAGAATAAAGCTTGCCCCCATGCAACGATCTACAACAATTTCAATAAGGACCGCCATCTCAACAACCGCAAGGTTTTTAAACAAAACCGTTCCATTGCACTGGCTACATGGCGTCTACTCCAAGTCTAAATAAGATAAACTTTATTCTTCAGGGATCCTCTTATTATATTCTGATAATACCTAATCAGAAAACATTTACCTTCCCAAGAGGAAAAGGGCATCGGCCGAAATGGTGGACCCGCCCCGAGGCGCGGTAATAATTTTTCCGGTCTGCGCATCCCGATAGGCGATCAGCGTACCTGTGTCGCTGTGAATGTGTTGGGAAACAATATCCGCCCACAAACCTGCAACAAAGCCATCCACCTTAACGATTCGTTCGCCTTCAGCGGTGAACAGGTTTTCCAAAATGGTCGTGGACCCTGGGTTCAGCAACCCTCCGATAATCATCTCCGGGTAAGCTCTCACCGGACGCAGCACAAGCGTTGCTCCAGCTTTTTCCAGGCGTCGGCGATTGTCATCATCGACGCATTCGGCGACGATCTTGGCGTTGCTATTGATTTCGCGGACTCGACAGATGACATCAAAGGCGTTTCCATCCGAAGAGGGATCCGTATCGCTCCAAGCAAGTACAATAACAATTCCCGCGTTTTCAACGGCGGCTTGTTCCAAGACAGTCGGCGAACTGCCTCGACCCTTAACGTATTTGATGTCAAAATTCTGCATAGCAACAGTTAGCCCAATATCAAAGCTTTGCGAAATAAGGATAATTTTACGACCCGAAGTCGCGTCAGATCTTTCGCATTCCAACATCAAGCGCAAGAGGTGTTGTTCGGAATCTACTTCCGAGCCGACAATGACTATATGATTTTTCATATGACTCCAGCTCCAATTCCCTTCTTTTATGGCGTCCCGGCGTAAGCCACGATAATCGAAAAAATTGCCCACCATTTTGCTAACAATGAAAATGCCCCCAAAATACAAGATAAGCACCGTCGCGGAACGTCCAAGCGGCGTCGCCGCGGATAAATCGCCATAGCCGACGGTCGTGATACTGGTTAGGGTCAGCCAAATACTGTCCGAGAAACTAAACCCCTCAAAGTGCATCATCGAAAGCGTGTGCGCTGTAACAACTAAGACGGTGATGGCAAGTGTAATCATCGCCGAGTATCGAGCATGACGTTGGGCTTGGCCCGCCAACATGCGAGACTTTCGCCTAATACGGCGTTTCCGCAGTCGCCGATAAATTAATTTTGGTATCATGACGATCTCACGGGTGCTTAGGTCAAGTCTACACGGATGGCATCATTTCCTCAATCCTAGACAAGGGCAAGTATCAACTCAGCTAGACGGGAAGCGCTAAGCGCCTCAAGGTTCGCTGCATTAAGCACCTTCCTCGACGCCATACCTTTGATTGCCAGGTGCATCGCCAAACAGCGCCGCGTACTCACGGCGTATCATGAAATTCATCAACATCAAACACACCCGTATCCGTCACGGTGGGCACAGGTACACATTCGCGACTACCGCTTGTGCGCATTGCGCTACTGGGATGGCGGTTTTCGGGGTCGAGCGGAAGTGAGTTGTAGATATGGTTTCTTCCGCTTTTTACCCGAGAGCGACTTCGGAGAAATCTCACGATCGCCAAAGAAACACTAAAATTGGAGCAACACGGTTAGACTCCAGGGCGATCAATTTTACTCATTGACGTGTGTTGCACGGATATTCTTTCGCAATTCCATACGCCTAGATGGTTCGTTGTCCAACCATTGGATAACCGTGTCGCGAGCATTAGATTGTGAAACCCTTGGGTGATACAAGTTATATATCTTGGCTACGGAATCGAGTGAAATGACTTCGGAAATTTTTCGACCCCTTAGTTCTTTGTAGGTGCGAACCACTACAATTCGACAGCCGCAACCCGTCATTTTATCACACATGCCCGACCCTTTATTTTATTTTAAACTTACGAATTCAAAAATCTGGAGAGTGCGGGAAGATGCTTCTGGGGTTTAGCCTGAACACTCTTCCCGCTCCCGCCATACTACCCGTCGATTAGTTATTAAAGGCAACTTGATCCACAAGCTTCGTCGCGTTCGTGCGCTCCCTGGCAATTTTCGACAGGTAAGCCCTATCAGTTTTAAACTTACCCCAGGACGCGACCATCGGATGCAACGCTACTCCCGTTTTCACCGGGTATTCGTAATTCGATTCGGCATATATCTTCTGCGCCGCATCGCCACTCAAGAATTCGATCAATTTGATGGCGTTAACCCTGTTCTTCGCGTTCTTTGTGACACCCGCACCGCTGACATTCACATGCACGCCGCGCCCATTTTGGTTTGGGAAGATGATATTTACCGACTTCCCCCATTCCTTCTGGACCGGGTTTTTCTCGTTGGTCACCATTTTGCCCATGTAATAGGTATTACCGGCGGCGACATCGCATTCGCCCTCGTACACAGACTTAACCTGAGCGCGGTCATTGCCTTGTGCCTTGCGCGCGAGGTTATCCTTCAAATCCGGGGCCCACACCTTTGCGGCGTCGGCCCCACGCGCTACGATAATCAAGGCCAATAAGGAAATATTATAGACGTGCTTGGCCGACCGGGTGTACACCCGGTCCTTCAATTTGGGGTCGGCGAGGTCTTCATACGTCGTTACCTCGCCGGGCTTGAGCCTGGTTTTGGACCCGTAAATGACCAGCGCGCGGGACGTTAATCCAAACCATCTACCGTCCGGATGGCAGAACTGGTCTGGAATATTCGTGGTTAGCGTTTTTGACCAGACGCCCCGCAAGAGACCCGCCTTGTCATTATTATACAAATTTCCGATGTCGGACATCAAAATCAAATCGGCGGGGCTTTTCTTTCCTTCCGATTTGAGCCACTCCAACATGCCCTTCTTGAGATAGAGCATATTGATTTTAGCACCGGTTCCTTCAGTGAAGGCTTTCAACAACGGCTTGATCAAAAACGGTTGGCGCGAGGAGTACAAATTCACTTCACTCGCCGTCGCTGGCACGGCGGTTGTCAAGATAGCCGCGCATAACAGGACAAAATATGCAAAGTTTCGTCTCGAGGCGTGGTTATTTTTCAACTTCATGCCTCCATTTTATTTTCAGGAATTTAGAAATGATGTGCACTAAGTTTCACCTTACATCATAATTGCGAATGATTATCAATAACAATTATAAGCCAGCATTGATTTTAATTTTCTAGCGCCCGAGAAGTTGAAAAAATGATGTCGATAGATGTTCCTATTTGGCCACGAACAGGTTCCAAGGCATTCTGTGCCGCTTTCCGCTTTCTCGAGGCCGCCGGACACAGTCGTTCACGCTCGCGCCATATACGAAACCTCCGCGAGATGGGACTCATTTGGTCCACCCAGTATCGCCACCAATGAGCATTACGTTGTGGTTGTTGGAGACGCCTTCCCCGGTATCGTTTGAGCGGAAGACTGTCCTTGGGCGACTTCTGTCGATGGCGGGGCGC
>JAPKDL010000195.1 GCA_028822585.1 Alphaproteobacteria bacterium
CAAACCAACAACGATAGCCTGCATCATCAAGAATTTGACCAAACGAGTGTGTTGAAATTGTAAACGCCTTCAATCCAACTGCAACGTCAACGCCTTCAGGTAACCGGATTCTGGCAAATTTGGGTGAACCGGATGATCCACATCAGCGCCGGACATGCGCAAAATGCGCCCCGTGCGCCGGGCGTCGCGCAGCCCAGCAGCGACCAGTTTCGCAAACGCCTCAGGCGCAACACTGTGTGAACACGACGCTATAAACATCACGCCGCCCGGTGCCACCAAGGCCGCGGCGAGCCGCGCCAATTTTCGGTACCCCCGTTCCCCGGCATGTTGGTCCTTTTTCGATTTCACGAAGGCCGGCGGATCGGCGACCACCACGTCATAGGCTTCGCCCGATTTGGCTTGCCGCGCCATTTCTTCAAAGACCTCAGCTTTAAGCGTCGAACATTTCTCGGAGACGTTGTTCAACGCCGCCGATTGCATCGCCAGGTCCAGCGCAAGGCTGGAGCGATCCATCATCGCCACCGACGCCGCCCCGCCAACCGCCGCCTGCAATCCAAAGCCGCCACTATGGCTATAAAGATCAATCACTCGGCAATCCCTGGACAGCGCCGCAACGAAACGCCGGTTTTCCCGTTGGTCAAAGAACCATCCGGTTTTCTGTCCCTGCTGCAGGTCGATGGCGAAACGGACGCCGTTCTCTTCAATTTCACAAAGACCATCATTATCTCTCAAAATCTCGACACCAAGCGTCATTCCTTCGCGTTCCCGCGCGGGGCTGTCATTACGAATGACAATTCGTTTTGGCCCCAAAACAGTCTCGACCGCCGCCAAGACGTCGTTCCGCAGCCGGTCCATGCCTGCGGTGTTGAACTGCAGCACAATCGTGTCGCCATAGCGGTCAATGATCAGTCCTGGCAACCCATCGGCTTCCGCATGAACCAGTCGATAATAAGGAGCAGTGAAAAAACGCGATCGCAATTCCAATGCAGCGTTCAGGCGCGCTTCAAAAAACGCCGCATCAAGTGTGTCGTCTTCTTGGCGTGACACGATGCGTGCGCAGACCAGCGAATGCGGGTTAAAATGCGCCAAACCATGGAAGACGCCGTCATCGCCTTTGATCGACACAACGCCACCCGGCGGCAAGTCCCGAGCCTCAGGCGATTTCACAATTTCGTTGCTGTAAATCCAGGGGTGGCCGGTTTTCAACCGCTTTTGTCGACCAGGAAGTAGTTTAATTATCGGCGTCATTGGCGATTATCCTTCATCCACTGACCCGCTCATACCAAGACCCGTGGCGACAGGCACGCTAATAAAAATACTTCAACCCTATATTTTCAACTAACCTCATACATTATGCGACTGGATCCAATTTAAGGGGAATGATTATGGTACCACAATTTGGCGTGTTCGATCACATCGAACCGCAGGCAGGATCAACGCTTAAGCAGAGCTCCGACTTACGCCTGACCCAGATTGAAAATTGGATAAAGCCGGTTTCTACGCCTATCATCTAGCGGAGCATCACTCTCCCGCCGCGTATAGTCTGGCACCGTCGCAAAACGGCACCCGTGGCTTCCGCCGCCATAACGTCGGAGAGGGGCGTAATTGTCAGTGGCGTGGTGTTCCTCCTAAGGGTCTGATGGACGTAGTGCGAGGCTATTCCGCCGCCACTCCTGTCGTTTCTTCAGCCAGTGGCGCGGACCAAGCATCATATCCGTAGGTATTATTGATTTCCGCCTTGATCTTGTTCATATCATTGAGCCTGGATATCGTCTGAATTCGCGCGGTTCGCGCCATGCGGCTTTCTTCGTATCGCCGTAGCCCCGCCACAACCCCGTCGCGCCCAACCCCATCCAGACAACGCGACAGAATGGCGGCGTCTTCGATCGACATCGCGGCACCTTGCGCCATGTACGGCGTCATAGGATGACAGGCGTCACCCATCAATGTAATCCGGCCGTCGCCCCATTTTGGAAAGGGGTCGCGTTCAACCAACGCCCATTTATGCACTTCGGGACAAGCGTCCAGGACGGCGCGCACTTGCGGGTGAAAATCCTTATACGCCTCGCGCAACATGTCCAGATCGCCCTTGGCCGACCAGGATTCCACCTTGAAATGGGGTTCCGGCGTGCTAGTGACAAAATAAATTTCGTCCCGGCGCGGATTAACGTAATACATTACGATGTGCCGGTCCGGTCCCCACCATTTCGCGCAATCGTCAATTTCCATCCCACCCAGCAGCGACGCTGGAAGCGTTGTGCGATAGGCGACGCGACCGGTCCAACGGGGGCTTTCCACACCAAACAAAGATTCGCGCACCACGGAATGCACCCCGTCCGCACCAATGACGAAATCAGCGTTCACCGGCGGACCATCTTCAAAATTCAACGTAACGGCGTCATCGCTCTGGGTCAGGCTCACCAGTTTTCGATTTCTTTCAATGATATCGTTTGGAACGACGGACGCCAACGCCTCGTGCAAATCACCGCGATGCAGCAAGAAATAGGGCGCGCCGTAAGATTTTTCCGCGTCGGCACCCAACATGCGCTCCCAAGTGACCTCGCCAGTGTCCGATTTACGGTTGAGCGCCGAATACGGCCGAAAGGCAATTTCGTTCAGCTTGCCCTCCAAGCCCAGACGACGCAGCACTCGAATGGAATTCGGCGCCTGTTGAATGCCTGCGCCAATGCGGGCGAACGCGCGCGCCTGTTCATAAATACGAACCTCGACACCAACCAACCGCAACGCCGCCGCCGCCGCCAGCCCGCCAATACCCGCACCAATAATCGCGATTGAAAAATCCTGCGCCACCATACTCATATCTCCAAAGATTCCAAAACAGCGCCAAAACTAATTTAACCATATGATCACTAAAGCGAAAAGCCCCGTACTATGAGGCGCGGATTGCAGCGGAGCGTAGCGGTTGCCGACAGTGCTGAGATCGTGTTCCTTCGAGTGTTAAAAAAACGAACCTAAATTCAATTTCGCAACCCGGCGTGATCGGCCGCAATCGGGAATCACGTCGTACCAGGGCTGGCACCGTATCAGGAGAACGCGTAAATTTACTGCGGTGTCGCAAATCCCTTGAATTCCAAAAAGCCCCTATCCTTAATCCAATCTGGCACAGGTCCGGCAAAGGCTGCAGAGCAGACGGATTAGGCCCCTTGTTGTGACGCCTCCGCCAAAAGACCTAATCCTATGTTCACGGCTGGACCAATGGTGGTAGAATCCAGTCGTGTCCGCACACCAATATTGCCATAGTGGATCTCGCCAACATGATAGACGGCACGTAACTTCATCCCAGCCGCCGCTAACTTGGCCCGGGCGTCCTCGACTGCTGATAGCCCCGACAATGCCGTCCCCTCTTCTGCAGTGAGGTCGTGAGATGAAGGAAAGATTGGCAACATGCCGTCGCCCATCAGCTTCAGCAGGTCGCCAACGTTCTTTACGACCGACTGCTCCAAAGCCTCAATTTACCTGTTCAGCATCCCAACAGTTTCGGAAATTGGAAGCCGGTTCGATTGTTCTGTAAAACCACCGATATCTGTAAAAGGAACAACGGCCTAGATAATCTCGGCATCGCCACGCCGGACCATTCCTGCATTCACCCCCGCGCCCGCGTCCCGACCAAGGAAAGTTGCCCGCAAGCTTGAAGCGCTTTCCCTGCGCACTTGCGAGCCAACGGTTCTTACACGTGGCCCCGCGATGCGACAGCAAATCTCGAACTCTTCGCCGGAAAGGCCGCCCGCGCGCTTCACACCAGTGCCCAGAGCAGCGCTTTCTTCGTTTATCGCTATCAAGGGAAGAACCGAAAATTCACTAAAACCAAGTTCGATCAGTCTTTTGGAGCCAGGATGCCCATCTAATTCCGGCGTGTTGCCGACGCTATACCCGACCGAAATCTCAGTTTACTCACCACATCCACGGTACCGCTAATGTAGAGCTGCTTCCACATATCTGCGTGCGTATGTTAGCGTTCCTTCATTCTGTCGTCGGAGGACCAAACAATTTTCTTGCCGCCCAAGAGGGGTTTCTTTGGCATTTTATTAAAGTACGGAAAGGGCGGCCTCGACGCCCGCGCCAACCAACCTTCGGGCAATTTTAGCGACGGTTTTAGTATAATTTCTCCGTGGCGGCGTACCGCTGGCAAGCCAGCTCA
>JAPKDL010000059.1 GCA_028822585.1 Alphaproteobacteria bacterium
GAGTAAAAGGCCGTTACGGCTTGTTTCGAACCACGCGCCACAAATACATAAGCAGCCAAACCAGTACGACGACAATGGCTCCGATCAGGATATAGGTGAACGCCCAATTAAAGGACGACAGGCCCATATCAGCCAGTTTTTCAAACGCAGCCTGGGCGCTGACGAGAATGTTCCTGGGGTCGATGTCCAGCGCCGCCAGTACGATGCCCACCCACAGCGACGCGACCAAAAATCTAACGATGGAGCGGCCGCTAATTTTTGGTAACGATCGTCCGCTGTTATTCTGATCTGAGGGCATCTATTTTTATCCGTCTAGTCCTGACTCAACGCATACACTGCCCAGATTGCATCAGGAATCCAGCCAATTAGTGTGATTTGAAGAAGGAGGCAGATATAGATATGGTTTGGGAATTCTCCGTCGCGTATGGGTTTCAAATTCTTGGTGCCGTTCTCATTTTATTGGTAGGTCTGAAAGGTGCAGCCTGGGTGGGCGGGGAAACGCAACACCTGTGCGAAACCAAAATATGGGTGTAACGTTAGCAGGGTTCATCGGAAATGTGGTGCGCTTGGTCGTTATCGCTTTCATCATTACCCTGAAAAAATTCGGCATCACCATCGCGCCGTTGATCGCGCTGGCGGGCGCACCAGCCTTTGGCGCAACGTTTGCAATTCAGGGGCCCCTGTCAAATTACGGCGCGGGGTTTCAATCATACTGACGCGCCCGTTCGTGGTAGGAAACACGGTCACCATGCGCGGTGCCAGCGGCGTGGTCGAAAATCGGTGTCCTTGGCCGCGACCGTCCTGCCTGGTAACGACGGCGAACGCATCACAGTGCCCAACAAGCAGACCGTCGGCGAAATCATCGTCAATTCCGACATCAATCGCTTTGTCGAAACTAACCTTTGTATTAGCCTTGAATCGGAGTGGGATGACGCCATCACGATCACCCGACACGCGGTCTCCGAGTGTCGGGGCGCCACCGCCCCGCAAGTGGGTGTCCATGACTTTTTCTATGGCGGGGTGGTGATTAGCATACGCTACTGGGCGCCCAGTCAGAAATACCTTTAAACCCGCTATGCGGTGAACGCCGCCTTCTAACGCGCGCTGGCCAAGGTGGAGATCAAACTGGTCCCCCTGGCGCATCCCGCCATCATTACCTACGCGATTCCAGACGCGCCGCTGCCGGCCGCCGATGAATCCTGGGTTTATATGGTTAGGCGCCCGCGGGCGTTTCAATGGGCATGCCCTCGCGATTGCCCCATTCGTTCCACGAGCCTAAATAATTACGCGCCTTGGGATACGCCAACAGCCGCAACGCAAAATAGGCGTGCGCGGACCGGTATCCGGTCTGGCAATAGGGCAGGATATCCTTATCCGGCGTGACGCCATGGGCATTGAACAACGCTTGCAACGTATCTGGTGATTTTAACGTTCCATCATCGTTTAAATGATTTGTCCATTCGATATGAACCGCGCCCGGCACGGCGCCGCCTCGCGCAGCGCGCACATCCGTGCCGAGATATTCCGCCCGAGATCGTGTGTCGATAATAACCGATTCTGGCGCATCTATTGCGCTCAGCATATCGGCGTAGGTGGCCAAGCGGTCCCGTTTCTGTTCGAATTTAAAGGGCGTCGCAGACGCAACCTCCGCGTCCCGGGTGGTCGAACGCCCCGCCGCCGCCCACGCCGTATACCCGCCGTCCAGGACATGAACATCACCATGTCCCAAATATTCCAAAAACCAAAACCCGCGCGTCGCGGTCATGCCGGTGATTTCACCGCAGAACACAATGGTGTCGTCGAAGGAAACCCCTCGGCGCCCTAACAGGAACGCCCACATGCGAACAAACGAATTCAGCGGCGCATCATCGGTGTCGTCGCAATTCAGGGCGTAGATGTCGAAATTTCGTGCGCCGTCGATATGGCCCATGGCAAACCGTTCGCCGGGACGGACATCGATGATGCGCAATTTGGGATCGTCCAGACGCGCCGCAAGCGTATCGACACTCCACAGCAGGTCCGGGTTGGTCGAAATATTTGAATTATCCGCGTTCACGCCAAGCTCCCTCGTTTTTTACTTTTGTCCGTTTACCCAAATTACAAATGCTGCCCCTCACAAACCCGACAACCCCAAGCACAACATGAGCCTGTACACGAAATTGTTGTTGCTCATCTTGCTATCTATGGGGCGGGCACGCACCTATAATCCAGGATAAAATTTTTATACGCGTCTTCGTCCTGATTAGGATGGCGAAGATCAGGATCAAATGGAGGTCTTGCAAGCCGCGCACATCTTGCAAATCGGAGAATTTCAACTGCTCCAACTTGCATATCTGAATTGGCTCGATGAGACCGCGCCAGACTCGCAACTCAAGCAACTGTTTACCGATCATGGCGCACAAGACTGTGCCGGACTTCCATCACTTCCGGATCAACCATTCGGAATTATTTGCTGACAAGCAAAACCATATCAATGGGATTGAGAAATTCTAGAAGCAGGCGAAGCGTCATGTGCGCAAATTCAACGGTGTCTCAAGGGCTCATCTCGGGCTATTTTGAAAGGAATGCGAGTGGCTATTTAACAACAGTGACCCGTAGATATGTTATCTCAAGTGAGGCAATGGGTTAAATTGTATTTGAATTAGTTATCTGGGCCAGCACCTAAAATATGTTGGGGCCTGACGCCGCGCACCTTATGCTTATTAGCCATAAAAAGTATGGCAATATTTCAATGTATTCTTTGAATTTCAGTGGGATCAAACGGTGTGTAAAAATACTGGCGCGGCGGGGGCGCTTCTTGAATTTAGCTAAAATATGCGAACCGGTGAATATCATCCGTAATCCTGTTGGGCGCAACAGACGTCGCTATCATTCGAAAAAAAACGGGCCGCTGGCTGGTTAGATAAGACGGTTAAGCGTTGATGTCTCACCGCGCTCTGGTATAACCCAGCGCGCGAAATTCCAAATTTTACGGACCTATTCCCCCCATGGCTTCCTATCAGTACATTTACACGATGCATTCCCTCGGTAAGGTTTATCCTGGCAACCGAGAGGTTTTGAAAGATATCACCTTGTCCTTTCTGCCCGGCGCCAAGATCGGCGTGCTGGGATATAACGGAGCCGGTAAATCCACGCTGTTGCGCATAATGGCGGGTATAGATACCGATTATAACGGTGAGGCCCGCATGGCCGACGCTGCGACCGTTGGATATCTGGCGCAGGAGCCGAAACTGGATTCAGACAAGACCGTATACGAAAACGTGCTGGAAGGTCTGGCTGAACAAAAAGCCGTGGTCGACCGGTTCGAAGCCGTCAGCATGAAGTTGGGTGAAGTAACCGACCTCGACGAAATGAATGATTTGATCGAAGAACAGGCCGAATTGCAGGAAAAAATTGACGCTTCCGATTCCTGGGATTTGTCGCGCACTGTTGAAATCGCCATGGACGCCTTACGGTGCCCGACTGGCGAATCGAGTGTCGAAAACCTGTCCGGCGGAGAGCGTCGCCGCATCGCGTTGTGCCAGTTGCTGCTGCGCAAACCCGACCTCTTGCTGCTTGACGAACCCACCAACCATTTGGACGCGGAATCCGTCGCCTGGCTCGAGCGTCATCTCCGTGACTACGAGGGCACTGTGGTGATGGTGACCCATGACCGCTACTTCCTCGATAATGTCACCGGGTGGATTCTGGAAATAGATCGGGGCAGCGGCATACCCTATGAAGGCAACTACTCCGCCTGGCTGGAACAAAAAGAAAAGCGTTTGGCGCATGAAGAACGCGCCGACGACGCCCGTGCTCGCGCCTTGGCTCGCGAACGGGAATGGATTGGCGCCAGCCCCCGCGCCCGCCAGGCAAAGTCCAAAGCTCGAATCACCGCCTATGAACAACTTCTGGCGGAAAGTCAGAATGAGACACCCGGCGCGGCTCAAATCGTCATTCCGATTCCGCAACGCCTTGGCGGGCTGGTTATTCAGTCCGATGAACTGCGCAAGGGGTTTGGCGATCAATTGCTAATTGACGGCTTGTCTTTCATGTTGCCGCCCGGCGGCATTGTCGGCGTCATCGGTCCCAACGGCGCCGGGAAGACTACGATGTTCCGCATGATCACTGGGCAAGAAAGCCCCGATGGAGGTACCCTGCGCCTCGGTGAAACCGTCCAATTGGGATATGTTGATCAATCCCGAGATTCGCTAGATTCAAACAAAACTGTGTGGGAAGAAATCAGTCAGGGTGAAGACGAAATCGACCTTGGCAAACGCCGCACGCCCAGCCGCGCCTATGTCGGGTCCTTCAACTTCCGCGGCCCCGACCAACAAAAGAAGGTCGGGCAACTTTCGGGCGGGGAACGCAACCGCGTCCACCTGGCCAAAATGTTGCGTACCAGCGCAAATGTGTTGCTGCTGGACGAACCTACCAATGATTTAGACGTCGACACACTGCGCGCCCTGGAAGAGGCCCTGCTATCATTCGCAGGTTGTGCAATGATCATCAGCCATGACCGCTGGTTTCTGGACAGGATGTGTACCCACATCATGGCGTTTGAAGGCGACAGTAAAGTGGTCTGGTTCGAGGGTAATTACGACGATTATGAAGCTGACCGGAAACGCCGCCTTGGCGCGCTCGCCGACCAACCACACCGCATTAAATACAAACCACTAACACGATAGAGTGCGACTCGATAAGTCGCCCGTCGAGTAAACAATTCGATTATTTGGATTTCAGGTAAGCAACTTTCTTACGCAATGCTTTGAGCAATGCATTTATATCCCCGTTATTTTGGCGAATTACGGTCGTGAACTCTTCGCGTTGCGTTACGCTCATACTCACGCCTTCAATCCGGACATCAACAATTTTGTTTTGGCCCTTGGCGTTGTTGACCTGCCAGTCCACTCGAATCGGTGGGCCGCCATCTGCCGAAGCTATTTCCGTCAGGATGATGGAGTCGCCGCGCCTCGTGGGCTTGGTCGCGCGTCTGATGGCGAATGTCTGTCCGGAATATTGCGCAAACTGGGACGCATAGGTCACGACGATCAAGTCTTCAAACAATTTATTGTATTGTCTAATTATGTCGGCGTCAGCTTTCCGTGCGTACCGCCCTAATACGAAACGTCCAATCCGCCGTACATCAAAGCCTTCTTGAAGCAGCAGTCGGAATCGGGTTTCCCGCTCCGCCTCGGTGATGTGCTGAACGGTTAGGAGCTCAATGGCGCGATCACCTAGCATCTTGACGAAGTCGCTGGTCGATTCGCTGGCGCTCGCCGTCGCGGTCCCAGGTAATGCCGCTAACAATACACAAACAACTGACGCCGCGAGGGTATGGACAACACGGCGTCGTTGAATCATTCGCATCAATTTTTCAGTTTTGCGCTCTGATCGAGAAACTTGTCCCCGTCATCGAACGAAATACTTGGCGACGGAATAGAATCGCCTGCATCACCATTGGTAATGGCGTCCGCCCGCAACTGACGGTGAAGACTTCTAATCGTCGTGTAGAAATCCAATGAAGATTTTTCCAGGTCATCCAGACTTCTGATATGCCGCGACCGTAAATCAATGCTATGAACACCTCTCCGGGCCATGGGCGCTTCGCCATGGCCGGTGTTGTCGGCCCATGTATTGAACGGATCCAAAAAGCTGTCAACCACAATGCCAATCGCGTCACGTGGGTTGGACGGACCCAACAGCGGCAGCATAATATAGGGACCTTCCCCAAGGCCCCAGACCGCCATCGTCTGGCCGAAATCTTCATTCCGGAACCTCGCGCCAAGGTCGCTGGCCGGGTCGCCGAAACCACCAAACCCCACAATCGTGTTCGTCATAAAGCGCGCAATTGTCACCTTCGCCGCGTCTAAATCCCCTTGCAAAATATTGTTCGCCAGAATGACTGGCGCGCGAAGGTTGTTCAGGAAGTTGCGAATGGCGTTCCGCGGGGTTTGCGGCAAACTATCCCGGTAGGTTGTAGCGACTGGCTTGATAAATCCTCTATCCAAAGCCTTGTTGAATCCATAAACGCCCCGATTAAAAGGTTCGATCGGGTCGTTTGCTTCTAGGTACATTGCTCGCGCCATCGGATCCGATGGAGTTCCCGCACAAGCCGCGACGGATAAAACGGCGACCACCGCGAATGCAATCCGATAAATGGACCGAATCGCTGTATTGCACCAAATCCCTTTCTCTTGACCCGTAGTCATTTGGTTAAGATTCGCGAAATTTACATTTGCTTGGATAATCACGGCTTTTGACTCGATCCTATTAAAAGCAGCTTAACTTCAACGTTAATTTAGAGAATTGGTATATTCATGTTGGATTTGTGAATACTTCCGGCACCTGCGCCGCAATTAATCCACAAAGATGACACAGGGTCGCGTGGAATAATTAACAACACTTTAAAAAACGTCCGAATGCTTTCGCAAATTTCCGTTAATGAATTTCTTTCATTCAATATAGACGGCACCTTTAACCCGACTATTCAACTACCATGAGGGATTTTAGAACACCATAAAAGATCAATGCCAACCGCATGCTTGTGACTAAAGTGTTGCAAAAATGTCTCTCTTGAAAGGCTTTGAGTTGCGGCGGTTCGACAGTTTTTCCGTTTCATTCGCGTGTATCCACGGGTGCTTATGACCAATCGTCAGATAGTTTATTGACACACATAAGGATATCATTATATATTTATGGATAAACTTTTATGTACCCCTAGCAAACGCACCCCGGAGACCGTATCTTTGGAGACCTTGCTACAAGCGATGCGCGCTGTCGCCGAGCCAACAAGGCTGCGACTGCTGGCGTTGTGTTCTCAGTCGGAATTAACCGTCACCGAACTAACCCAAATTTTGGGGCAAAGCCAACCGCGCGTTTCTCGACACCTAAAGCTTTTGGTTGAGGCCGGTGTGCTGGATCGGTTTCGCGAGGGCACTTGGGCGTTTTACCGGTTAAGCGACCTTGAACCTTGCGCCGCATTGGCGCGAATGATCGTTGAACAAATTCCCGACGGCGATGAAACTCGCAGGCTTGACCTGGAACGATTAGACGGCGTGAAAGTGGCGCGTGCCGAGGCCGCGGCCGCATATTTCAGGCAAAATGCCGCGCGGTGGGATGATGTCCGCGGCTGTTACGTCGAAGATCAAGAAATCGAAAAAGCCCTATTGCGAATTTTGCCCGCCACAAATATGCGTGACTTACTGGATATAGGCACCGGCACGGGTCGAATTCTGGAGCTTTATGGGTCAGCGGCGACTCGCGCGGTAGGTATTGATTTGTCACGTGAAATGCTGGCAGTCGCACGCGCCAATCTAGAAAGCGCCGGGCACGCCAACTGTCAGATCCGCCAAGGCGACATGTACCAATTACCGCTTCCAAGCGAATCGTTTAGCGTGGCTGTCATCCATATGGTCCTACATTACGCCGATTCGCCAGGGGCCGTGATTGCAGAAGCCGCCCGGGTATTGCGGGATGGCGGGCGTCTCGTCCTTGTGGATTTCGCGCCACACCGCGAAGAATCGCTTCGTACGGACCACGCTCACCGACGCCTGGGGTTTTCCAACTCGGAAATTGACCGGTGGTACCAACGCGCAAATTTGGTTCCCGACAGGCCCATTCATCTGCCGGGTGACCCGCTAACCGTTTCGTTGTGGTCCGCTACCAAACCGCGCGCTCTTGCCACGGCCCCCGGAATGGACCGGGACCCCACTCTCGCGCCTGCTTGACGCGATTCCTGAAAATCCCCGATCAACCAATAGAATCAACCAATAGAAGAGACGCACCGTGACAATATTCCCCAAGTCCCCTAACGCACCGCCAAATGTTAGTTTTGAATTCTTTCCGCCGACCGATGATGCGGGCGAAGCGCGTCTCTGGACGGTCCTGGATCGTTTAGCGCCATTACAACCCTCCTTCGTGTCGGTGACGTATGGGGCGGGTGGGTCCACGCGGATACGCACCGACCGTGTGGTGCGGCGCATTTATGAAAATTCTGGCGTGCCGGTGGCTGCGCACCTGACCTGTGTTGGCGCCAGCCGAGGCGATGTTGATGACGTGGCGCGCGGGTGGCATGACAACGGCATTCGCCACATCGTCGCCTTGCGCGGCGACGCCCCCGCGGATGCGGACCATTACGAACCTCATCCGGAAGGGTACGAGAACGCTGCCTCCCTGGTGCGCGGCCTCCACGATATTGGCGATTTTGAAATCTCTGTTGCCGCCTATCCCGAGCGGCATCCGGATTCCCCAACGACAGAAGCTGATTTGGATAATTTAAAGCGTAAAATCGATGCTGGCGCGGCGCGCGCGATTACGCAATATTTCTTCGACGCCAGTGTTTTCCTGCGATTTCGGGACCAGGCGGCGGCGGCGGGAATTAATGTACCCATCATCCCCGGTATCCTGCCGGTGACAAATTTTGCAAAAGTGGTCGAATTCAGTGGACGATGCGCAGCGACCGTCCCGGATTGGATGGCCGAACTGTTCCTAGGCCTGGACGCCGATCCGGAAACACGAAAAATGATCGCGCTGTCCACCGCCGTCGACCAGTGTCTCGCGTTGGAAGCCGAAGGCGTTAACGATTTCCATTTCTATACCCTCAACCGCGCTGATTTAAGTTACGCCATTTGTTGGCGGCTTGGGTTGCGTCCACAAGACCTTGGAGCCTGACCGATGAGCTTATTCCTTGATACGTTACGTGATCGTGTCTTGCTGTGCGACGGAGGCATGGGCAGTCGTGTGCAAGCACTCGACCTGGATGTCGAAAAAGATTACCGGGGTGCCGAAAACTGCACGGAAGTGTTGAACTTGTCCCGGCCCGATTTGGTGCGCGACATTCATGCGGGTTACCTGGCGGCAGGCTCCGACTGCGTCCAAACCAACAGTTTTGGCGGTTCGCCCATTACGCTGGCGGAGTTTGACCTTCAGGATCAAGCGTTTGAAATCAATAAAATTGCCGCTAAACTCGCCCGCGACGCTGTTAACGCAATCACAGATGGCCGAGACAGATTCGTTCTCGGGTCAATCGGGCCCGGCACCCGGTTGCCCAGCCTGGGCCACATTCCCTATGACGACTTGGAAGCGGCGTTTGAAATTCAGGCCGCCGGATTGATCGCTGGGGGCGTTGACGCCATTCTGATCGAAACCTGCCAGGATCCACTGCAAATCAAAGCGGCTGTTAATGGCGTCAAACAGGCCACCGCCGCGTGCCAGAAAGACGACGCTGCGACGCCCCGAACGCCCATCATGGTACAAGTCACTGTGGAAACCACGGGCACATTGTTGGTCGGTGCAGACATTGCCGCCGCTGCAACCGCCATTGAAGCCCTGGGCGTCGACATGCTGGGTTTGAATTGTGCAACTGGGCCGCAGGAAATGGCGGAACATGTCAAATGGCTGAGTGAAAACTGGACCAAACCCATCAGCCTGCAACCCAATGCGGGTCTCCCCGAATTGGTGGACGGCGCGCCGTATTATCCGTTGCAACCCGCAGAAATGGCGGATTGGCTGCGACGATTCCTTAAAGAGGACGGTCCTAATTTGATTGGCGGCTGCTGCGGCACCGACATTGAACACATTCAAGCGCTGGACGCGATGCTGCGCAACGAAGCCGCGGATGGATACCGGCCCACACCATTGCAACGCGACGTGACATGGACACCGGCGTTGGCGTCGCTGTATGGCGCAGTTCCGTATCGACAGGAAAACGCGATCCTGTCCATCGGTGAACGATGCAATGCGAATGGTAGCAAAAAATTCCGGGAATTTCAGGAATCCGGCGATTGGGACGCGTGTGTCGAAATGGGCCGCGATCAGGTCCGTGAAGGCAGCCACGCCATTGACGTTTGCGCCGCCTTTGTCGGGCGCGACGAACTTGCCGAAATGTCGGAACTCGTTTCCGGTATGCGCGGCGCCGTCAACGCGCCGCTGGTTATCGATTCCACGGAATTACCGGTGCTGGAGGCAGCCCTTCGCCTGTATGGCGGCAAGCCCGTCATCAACTCGATCAATTTCGAAGATGGCGAAGATGCCGCCTGCAAACGTTTGGAACTGGCCCGCAAATTTGGCGCCGGGGTGATCGCGCTGACCATCGACGAAGAAGGGATGGCCAAAAGCGCCGAAGAAAAATTGCGTATTGCGCGGCGACTTTATGATTACGCGGTCAACGAGCATGGGCTTGCGCCGTCCGATTTAATGTTCGACCCGCTGACCTTCACTATCTGCACCGGTAACGCCGATGATCGGTTGTTGGGCGTCCACACGCTGGACGCAATTGAAGCCATCGCCAAGGATATGCCGGAATGCCAAATAATTCTGGGATTGTCGAACATCTCGTTCGGTCTGAACGCGGCGGCGCGCCATGTGTTGAATTCGGTATTCCTGGACCATGCGGTGCGGCGTGGTATGACCGGCGCTATATTGCACATCAGCCGCATCATGCCGCTGCACGCCATCCCAGAACGGGAAGTAACCGTCGCCGAAGACCTCATCTTTGACCGAAGTCGCGAGGGATACGACCCGTTGATCGAATTCATGGCCTTGTTCGACGGCCGGACGGCGCAGAAGGATGAAGAAAAAGAGCGCCCGGAAAATGTTGAGGAACGGCTTTCCCTGCGCATCGTGGACGGCGACAAACAGGGACTCGAAGAAGACCTTGCCGAAGCTATGCAAAGCCATCCCCCCCTGGAAATCGTCAACACCTATTTGCTGGATGGCATGAAGGTGGTCGGTGAATTATTCGGCGCGGGCAAAATGCAGCTGCCGTTTGTCCTCAAATCCGCCGAGACCATGAAGGCCGCAGTTTCCTATCTGGAACCCCATATGGAAAAATTAGATGGCTCGGCAAAGGGCACCATCGTATTGGCGACCGTCAAAGGCGACGTTCACGATATCGGTAAAAACTTAGTCGACATCATTCTGACAAATAACGGTTACAACGTCGTCAATTTGGGTATCAAACAACCCATCGCGAATATTCTCGCCGCCGCGGCCGAACACAAGCCGAACGCCATTGGGCTGTCCGGTTTGCTGGTGAAGTCGACCGTCGTCATGCGCGAAAATCTACAAGAATTAAGTCGGGAAGGCTTTAATGTGCCGGTGATTCTCGGCGGCGCCGCGTTGACCCGCGCCTATGTAGAGGAAGATTGCGTCCAAGCCTATGCCTGTGGCCAGGTGGCCTACGCCCGTGACGCATTCGACGGGCTTGGCCTGATGGATCTGGTCGTGAATGATAAATTCAGCGCACATGTCGCTGAAACAACTAAGAAACGCGCCGCCCGGCCTTCCAATAAAAAGAAGGAACTGGGGCGTCCCGCGCGCGCTGAAACGCCGGCCCAATTGGACCCAGCCTTCGCATCCCAGCGGCGGCGCGACCTCTCCAATGGACATGACACGCCAGAACCGCCGTTTTGGGGGCCGCGCGTTATCGCCCGTGCGCCCGTCGCGGCGCTGACGCCATTCGTCAACGAACGGATGCTGTACCAATTCCAATGGGGCTATCGCAAAGACGGACGATCCTTGAAGGAATATATGGAATGGTCGAAAGGCGAGCTTCGGCCCATCTTGAACCGCATGATCGATATTGTGGTCAACGAGGACATTCTCATTCCTCAAGCCGCCTATGGCTATTGGAAAGCGGCCGGCGAAGGCAACGACCTAGTGCTTTTCGGCGAAGACGGCGAGCAAGAACAAGCGCGCTTTACCCTGCCGCGCCAAGCCGAAGGCGACCGGAAATGCATTGCTGATTATGTCAACGATATCGCGGATGGACCGGATGCGCGGAGCGTTGTCGCCCTGCAGGTTGTGACCATGGGACAACAGGCCTCCGACCGCGCTCGCGACTGGTTCGGCGAGGACCGCTATCAGGACTACCTGTATCTGCACGGGCTGGGCGTGGAAATGGCCGAAGCCATGGCCGAATACGTCCACAAAAGAATTCGTGCGGAACTGGGCTTCGCGTCGGGTGAAGCCCGCACGATTGAGAAAATGCTGCAACAAGAGTATCACGGCAGCCGCTATTCCTTCGGCTATCCGGCCTGTCCAAATCTTGAAGACCAGACGATGCTATTGGATTTGCTGGACGCCAAGCGTATTGGTGTAGAAATTTCCGATGAATTCCAACTTCATCCGGAACAATCCACAAGCGCCGTTGTTTTGCTGCACGAAAAGGCAAAATATTTTTCGGTTTAATCCGATCGTACAGAAAGAAAGTTCGGATGCCACAAGACGACGCTTCCTTGGAAACCGTGTTTTTTATTGCCGGAGAAATATCTAAATGCGTTGCCAACCTGACCAAAACCCCTACTGGTTAAGCTTTCCTACCTGTTAGGTCTCAAAGGCAAATAATGTACTTTGCTGCAGCAATAAACTCTCGCTACACCATGGCCCTCACACCATGGCGACAGGCTGGGCCGGGCTGCCGGTGGCGCCTTTAAACGGAGTCGGCAGCAGAATGAAGCAGAATTCATGCACTCCGTCGCGCACCAGTTCGTCCAGGAACAGATTTTCTATAATATAGACGCCCGCTTCGACCAGAAGGTGTTGGTGCACCGGCATCATGATTATGGGATGTTGCGGATTCGGAATGACTTCGACCGCCATGGAATCCGCGCCCACGGCCACCACATCATGCGATGTCAACCAGCGCGCAGCGGCTTCATCTATCCCCGGTTCACCGGTGACGTATCGTGCGTTGTCGGTCATGTAATGGCGGCCCCACCCGGTGTGCAGGCAGGCCACGTCGCCCGCCCGGAATGCCACGCCCGCCGCGTCAACGGCGCACTTTAAATCATCCGGGCCAATCGCGCGCCCGGCCTCCAGATAGGTGCCGCCATCCAAACCCGATAGATCTAGACAAACACCGCGCGTAATAATCGGCGGACATTGGTCAATGCCGATATCGATCAACCCCGTATCGCTGACGAAATCTTCTGCCAGGCGTTCGCCGTACAAATATTCACCAATGGAAAAATGGCCCAGTGCGTCAATATGCGTACCCGTATGCACATTCATTTCAATACGTTCCAGATTCGCCCCGGCATCGTTTTCCGCCCCCATGGCGCGGCGGCGCTTGAGCGAATTGCGCGAGGTCTGGGCCGTGGTCAGTACGAACGGCGTCTGCGCCGGCGCCATGAATGGTGAGTCTGCGCTAATCAGGCGGCCCAGGGAATACACTGCCCCTGTTGTCACCAGCGACATCGCGGCCAACCGGCGTTGTGGGGTCATCAGGTTGGCTGCGCCAATGCGGTCATCCGCGCCCCAACGGGCATGGTTGTGAGTCGCGAGGTTCATGATGTTCATCCTTATACCTACACCGGGAAGATTGTTGAAAACCCACCATACACAACCCCGCCGATTCCAGTATCGTCATACCCGAGAAGGCGGGTATCCAGTTACTTTGTAATAAAGGTCTGTTTTCATCTGTTTTCTAGATTCCCAGCTTCGCGGGTATGACGATACTGGAGTAAGAAAGGATGTACCAAATCATTTGTCAGCACCCTTCCAGCTATATCTTGACCAACTGTACCTACTGCAACAAGGTTCATGTCCTGAACATCGTGAGGCCGGCAGGATGTTGGTCAAACACGTGTAGGGGACGAAGTCATGAAAATTACAAACGTCGATATTCCGGTCGCACGCCCGGCATAGCAGATCAAACGGCGGCGGGCACAGGTTATCGGTGACAATCGGTAGTTCAAAGGCGTCGATTCGCTTTCCCATAATTCCATCCTTCTTTACGGCAGTCCTTCTGTTAATAAGCACCGATTCCAGCCGTGTTTACATCAAGAATAATTCAAGCGCGGTTGAGTTGTTTTCAGGTATGGCGCGCCGTGACGCCTTGAATTTCGAACGGCGCCGTGGACAAGAACCGGCGCGATTGTTCTAATGCCGAAAATTTTTCATAGCGCTCAGAAATCTCACGCACTATGGCACAAGACAAAACCCCACGCGCACCAACCCCACGCGCACCAACCAGTAAGGGATCAGCCATGAAAACCGGCGTCTTTATTTTCGATACGGATTACTCCATCGACATTCGTGAGCTTGCGCCGGCGTTGGAGGAGCGCGGGTTTGAATCGCTCTTCCTGCCCGAACACACGCATATCCCGACCAGCCGAATCTCGCCCTGGGGCGACGGCTCCACGCCGCTGCCGCCGGAATACTCGCATACCCATGATCCGTTCGTGGCGTTGTCCTTCGCCGCCGCCGTCACGACGAATTTGAAGCTGGGCACCGGCATTTGCCTGATCCCGCAACGCGACCCCATCGTCACCGCAAAATCGGTCGCAAGTCTGGACATGATGTCCGACGGGCGGTTTATTTTTGGCATTGGCGGCGGCTGGAATGTTGAGGAAATGAACGATCACGGTGCCGAGTATAAAACCCGGTTCAAGCTGTTGCGCGAACGGGTGTTGGCCATGAAGGCGCTCTGGACCGAGGAAGAAGCGTCCTTTGACGGGGAGATGGTGCAGTTCGGCCCGTCCTGGTCCTACCCGAAGCCCACACAGAAACCGCATCCCCCGGTCGTGTTGGGCGGCGAGACGATTCACACGTTGCGCCGCGTGGTTGAATTCTGCGAAGGCTGGTTTCCGCGAGCCACGCCTAAATTTGATCCAACTGTCGCCATGGCGCGCCTAAAAGCGGTCGCCGATGACGCCGGGCGCGATATGGCCAGCCTGTCGGTCAGCGTTTTCCGCGCGCCCCCGGACGCCAGTGAACTCGACCGCTACGAAGACGCCGGGATCACGCGCGCCCTGTTCGGTCTGCCCTCGGCGGACCGGGATACAGTATTGAAGTTATTAGATGAATACGCGCCGCTCGTGCGCTGACCGGACATGCAACACGTCCCAGCCGACAAATCGCGGCGGGACGTGAGGGCCCGTGGGGGCAGCCTTAAATTTTATGTGTCGTCAGGCGTATATGTCGACCAGACCGCCATTGCCGCCTTGTGGGCTGGGTTCAAGGCTTTCCCCGGCCTTGCCCGCTTCCAACGCAACGCTGGTGGACTTCTTGTCCTGGTCGGTGGAGGATTTCTGCGCCGGGGCGCTCGATTGCAATTGTGAACTTTGCGCAATGCCTTCAATGGCCATGTTTAATGTTCATTTCAGTTTTCCCGACCGGCGTCATTCAATTTAGCGCTTTCTTCTTTACTTTTGGCGCGCCCATCGGGATTTCTTTAGACTTAATACAGAAACATTAACCCATCGTTAACACGCAGGTCGCCCTTCATTTGGATAATAGTTTATAAGAAGTAGGTCGAAAAATTATCCATTAGTGAAAGAATACCGTAAACATGTCCAAGGTTTTGCTCGAATCCATTGATAACGGCGTCGTCACCTTGACGATGAATCGCCCGGAAGCCCTCAACGCACTGACTCCAGAGATGCTGGACGATCTGTCCAATGCAATGGCGCGCCTTGCCGCCGACCCCGAAGTTCGAGTGATCGTGCTGACCGGGGCCGGGCACGGGTTTTGCGCGGGTGGCGATGTTAAGAACATGGATGCCAGATCGGACAGTGACGAACCTTTATCCGAACGAATCCGGTCGTTGCGCCAACGCATGGAGGTCAGCCGTTTGCTGCACGAAACCCCCAAGCCGACCATCGCGATGATGCGCGGCCCCGCCGCCGGTGCCGGCATGTCGCTGGCCCTGGCGTGTGATCTGCGGATCGCCAGCGAGACGGTGAAAATCACCACCGCCTTTGCGCGTGTAGGGTTGTCCGGCGACTTTGGCGGCAGCTACTTTTTGACGCAGGTTGCCGGTCCGGCGAAAGCCCGCGAAATGTATCTGTTGTCGGATATAATCGGCGCCGCGGACGCGCTGGCCTTCAATATTGTCACCAGGGTAGTTCCCGATGACGCCTTGGAGGCTGAAACTCAAGCAATTGCACGGCGTTTGGCCGATGGGCCGACGATCACGCTGGGCTACATCAAGAAAAACTTGAATGCGGCGGAATCGGGTTCCTTGGGGCAGGTTTTTGATATGGAGGCGACGCATCATCCCGCCTCCAGCCTGACCGAAGACCACCGGGAAGCCGCCCGCGCCTTCGTCGAAAAGCGCCCACCGGTGTACAAAGGCCGCTAACCAACCCAAAATACCGTTTAAACACCGCCTTCCTCTTAAAGGAACACCTCGCCATGTTGCGACTTCGCCAAATCTGCCTGGTCGCGCGTCAGCTGCAACCTGCCGTCGCCGAACTGGAATCGGCCTTCGGGCTGACGACGTGTTATCACGATCCCGGCGTTGGGAAGTATGGGTTAGAGAACGCGCTGTTGCCGATCGGGAACAATTTCTTGGAGATTGTGGCGCCTGTGGAAGACAACACCGCAGCGGGGCGGTACCTGGACCGGCGCGGCGGCGATGGTGGCTATATCGTCATTCTGGAATGCGACAACGCGCTGGAACGACGCGCGCGCATTCTGGCCCAGGGCGTGCGCATCGCCAACACCCTGGATTACGGCGAATTTTTCGGCACCCAATTGCACCCTCAGGACACAGGCGGCTCCATGCTGGAAATCGACTGGAATTTGGATGGCGGGGCGCCAGATTCGCCCTGGCATCCGGCGGGTGGTTCCTGGAAGGACGCGGTGCGCACCGAGGTGGTCACGGACATGATCGGCGCCGAACTGCAAAGCGACGACCCGGCCGGACTGGCAGCACGGTGGGGGTCAATCCTGGACATCACGCCAAAAACCGGAAACGATGGCGCTGCAATACTGCAACTCGACAACGCAACGTTGCGATTTACAGCCGTGGCGGACGGTCGCGGTGAAGGTCTTGGTGGCGTCGATTTAAAAGTGGCCTCCGGCACAGGACAAAACGCCGGAGTCGTCAAAATGATTTGCGGAACCCGGTTCCGATTGACCGCGTAAACGGATTTGGTAGCGACTTAAATTGGCCTGAAGTCGGGCGTGACAAGAGGAAAGACATTATGGAACTAGCCAGCATGGTCACCCTGGAGCCTGCGGATATTAACTTCATCGACCGCGCCCATGGCCTTGGCGAGTTGATTGAAAAGTCAGCGCCGGAAATTGAAAAAACCAAACGCTTGCCCGCGGATTTGCTGGACGGGCTGCACGCGTCCGGATTGTTTCGGATGTTGTTGCCGCGCGTGTATGGCGGCTATGAAGTGGCGCCGGCTATGTTCGCGCAAACCATGAATGCCATCGCGCAATACGATGCCAGCACCGCCTGGTGCGTCGGCCAAGCCGCCGGTTGCGGCATGGCGGCGGCGTATATGGACCCTGTCGGCGCAAAGGCAATTTGGGGCGACAATCCGCGCGGCACGGTCGCCTGGGGCCCCGGCAAGGCTAAAGCGGTCCGCGACGGCGATAATTTCCGTCTGTCTGGTAGTTGGATGTTCGCCAGCGGCGGTCGTCACGCGGCTTATCTAGGCGCGCATATACCCGTCACCGAAGAAAACGGCGAATTGGAATTGAAACCCGACGGCAAGCCGCACATTCGGACCTTCCTGTTTCCCGCCGGCGACGCGCCGATGAAAGACATTTGGGACGTCGTCGGCCTACGCGGCACCGCCAGCGACGCCTATACCCTGGAAAATCACTTCATTCCTAAGGAATTCATGTGTTCCCGCGATTATGCGCCGGAACGGGTCATTGATACACCGCTGTATCAATTCAGCGCCTCCAACCTTTACGCATCCGGGTTTTGCAACGTCGCCCAAGGCGTCGCCCGCACCATGCTGGAAACCCTCAAAGGACTGGCAACCGAAAAAACGCCCCGTCAGGCACGACAAAAGTTGTCCGACAATCAGGTGTTGCAAACCGACATTGCGTTATGCGAAGCGCGATTACGCGGCGCACGCGCGTTTGTGTTGAGCGAGCTGGATGATTTATGGGCGTCAACCACGGCGACCAATAATTTATCGATCGAAGACCGCATGCGCATCCGGTTGTGCACCACCCACGCCATCCACGAAGCCAAATGGGTCGCCGACACCGTCTGGGACAATGCAGGCGCCACGGCAATTTTCGCCAACGCCGCTTATGAACGGCGTTTTCGCGATATTCACACGGTCACCCAGCAAATGCAGGGCCGGAAAGACCATTTCCAGAATGTTGGGGCGTTCATGCTGGGTCACCCGCCCGCTATGGCCTCTTTATAGAGGCACCCTAGTACGGACTTTATTATAGAGTGCGCTAAAACGACAACAGCGCCAAATACGCGACAACCAGCCCGTTCAACAGGCACGCTACGGTAAACACCACCAGGGCACGGCGGATGTCGTCGGCTTTGGCGCTCAGATGACCATCACCATCGCCAATCCATTGGGATTTTGTGACCCCCCCGGGATAGTCGCGCGGGCCGCCCAGGGCCAATCCCAACGCGCCCGCCATCGCCGCTTCCGGCCATCCGGCGTTGGGCGAATCATGATTGCCTGAATCGCGCCAGAAAACCCGCAATGCCCGCGTCGGTCGACAGGCGGGCGCGAACGCCGCCGCCAGCACGATTAGGCCGCCGGAAAGCCGCGCCGGAATCCAGTTCGCGACATCGTCCAGCCGCGCCGCCACCATGCCAAAGCTACGATATTGAGGCGATTTATATCCAATCATGGAGTCCAAGGTGTTGATCGCTTTATAGGCGCACATGCCAGGTAGCCCGAATAACCCATACCAAAACACCGGCGCCACAACACCATCGGCGAAATTTTCTGCCAGCGTTTCAATCGCTGCACGTGAAATCCCAGGTTCATCCAACGTCGACGCATTTCGTCCAACAATTTTACCAACCGCAACGCGCCCCGCCACAACCCCGCCTTGCGCCAGGGCGACTGCGACATCACGGACATGCACATACAACCCGCGCTGTGCCAGCAATACCCCGGCCAGTGCCAATTCTGCCAACCAGCCATGCGGAACGGTTTCGGCAAAGTAATGAACCGCCCGGCCGCATCCGGCGCTAACGCTTACGACGATGACAACGACAATCGCGCCACGGACAAGCTTCGCAGCCTCCCCCCGCCGGTTTAGTTTGCGGTCCAGCACGCTGATCAACCAACCTATCAAGACAACAGGGTGGGGAATATGGCGAAACAACCAGTCCATATCTCCTAGCGCCGCATCCAGGACCAGCGCCAGCGCCAATAGAAACATCGGTTCGGGCATCGCGTCGGTTTGCTCTCGTTATGTGAATTCCACAACAAAATATCACGCTGACCGGTCCGCGCCCACCGAAGATAATTTTTGGCGAAGAATTGGCCTGACCCCGTCGTGCTAGGCTGTTAAAAGAGGCCCTGATTTGCAGGA
>JAPKDL010000060.1 GCA_028822585.1 Alphaproteobacteria bacterium
CGCTTCCGCACCAGCGCCAATCTTGGCGATGTCATCGTTCAGGACGGCGATATATTCGGCAACGGCATCGATGTCGGCCGCCCGACTGGAAGATTCCCTAACCCGGCATGACGACGCTGTCGCCATTGGCAAAGAAGCCATAGAGCTGGTGCCGAGCCATTCATTGGCGCGGGCGAGCCTAGCGATGAGCGAGAACTATGCGGGTCATTCAGAAGGCGCGATAACGTTGCAGCAACGGCAATTCGCCTAAGCCTGCATTACCCGGACTGGTTCCCGGACGAACTGGGCCGCGCTTATTATCTAACCGCACGATATGACAAGGCCATCGACGCGCCGCAGCGCAGTCTGGACCGAAGCCCCGAGAACGGCGACGCATTGACCCTGCTGACGGCCGCACACAGTGCCGCCGGGCACTTGGATCCAGCGCGTCAAATCCTCGCAAAATTTGTCAAGCTGCGCCCCGTTTACCCGTCGCAAGACTACGCACGTGGGGGCTTCTACAAGAACAACGACGATCTGAATCGGATCCTTGATCACCTCCGCAACGCTGGGCTGTCCGATTAATTCAATATCATCCTGTTGCGGCATTAGACTTCGAAATCATCACGACACCCTCGAAAGTATTCTCTATGGTCGCCGTTACACGCGCCTCGCTGTGTTTGAGATTCAATGTGGTGGTTTCACGCGCCGCCGCCGTTGGCAAGGCATCGCTACTTTTATCCCAACCAGGTAGAGGAGACCTGCATTCTTTTAATCCGTCATATCATAGAGCGCGGCTAGATTACGAATGTCTGGAAATAACGCCCTGCGCCAGGGACGCATCCATCGCGGTTGTGCGGCCCATACTGCGCCGATCCACCGCGACCGCCTTTATCATGGCAAAGACCGGCGTCCCCGGTGCCAGTTCCAATTCACGCGTCGAGACTCTGGTGATCCGCGCCCATAACGGACTTCCTACATCCAGCAACACATGTGAATGAGGGCCGCCAGTGTCTTCAATCTGTGCGACATGACCCGGCAAAATATTTAGGATGCTGGTTTTGTTGGGCCGCTCCAGGCTCAACGCGACGTCTCGCGATCGTATGCGCAAATTCACTGTTTGGCCGATAGGCGCGTCGACAATGGGCCCCCGAAACACGCCACCGGTGAACGTATATTCTGTCAGACCCCGCGCCACATCGTGTTTGGATACGGTTGCGCGCAACACCGCGCCCGCATCAATGCGGTCTGTATAGGGGTACAGGTCCAAACGGTTAGTCACCTCTTCGATGGGCCCCGCCGCCAATATTTTTCCTTCCGACAGCAACACCAATTGCGACGCCAGCCGAAGCACTTCATCAATCGCGTGGCTGACATAGAGAACGGGAACGTCAAAATCATGGCCCAGACGCTCGATTAACGGTAAAATTTCGTCCTTCCGATCCAGATCCAACGACGACAGAGGTTCGTCCATTATCAACAAACGGGGACGAGTCATGACTGCTCGCGCGATGGCGACCCTTTGCCGTTCACCACCTGACAAGCGTTGTGGAAGGCGGTCCAGAAGGCTGCGCAAATCAAATGCGTCAATGACTTGATCCACGTTGAAATTAGTCTCTGCGCCGCGCTTTCGTTTGGCGCCGTATTCGATGTTCGCGCGCACCGACAAATGGGGAAACAAGAGGGATTCTTGAAACACCACGCCCAATTGCCGCTGGTGCGGCGGCACAAAAATGCCCGCCGCGTCATCCTGCCAGATGTCATCATCCACGCGCACCACGTTACCCGCGCGCCGGTCCAGCCCTGCAATCAAGCGCAACAACGTGCTTTTGCCACTGCCAGACGGGCCGAACACCGCGGTGATCCCGTCAATCGACAAATCCAATTCTGCATTCAGGCGAAAGTCCGGATATCCGATAGCGCACGTTGCGACCAATTTCGCCATCAACTCACCTTGATCGGAAATTGACGGTTCAGAGCATAGACAAACACCAGGACGACGAAGGAAAACAACAACAATCCACCCGACAACCAATGAGCGACGGGGTAATTCAAGGTCTCGACGCTTTCGAAAATCGCGATGGAGACGACCTTCGTTTCACCCGGGATGCTGCCACCGACCATTAGGACGACCCCAAATTCTCCGAGAGTGTGCGCAAAGCTCAACACCGCCGCAGTGAGATACCCCCGCGCCGCCATTGGTGACGCCACCGAGATAAAGGCGTCCAGCGGGCTGGCACCCAGGGTATAGGCCGCTTCCAACGGCGCCCGGCCCACGGCTTCAAAGGCCGTGTGGAGCGGTTGTACGGCGAAAGGGAGTGAGTACACCACCGAGGCGATGACCAGGCCCACAAAGGAAAACGTCAGCGTCGTGTCCGTCATTAACACCCAGGGCGCGCCGATAAACCCTTCAGGCCCCAACAACACCAATAAATAAAATCCAAGCACCGTCGGAGGCAACACCAATGGCAACGCGACAATGGATTCCACCAGGATAACGGCGCGGGTTTGCGTTCGCGCCATCCACCACGCCAATGGCGTCGCCACCGCCATCAAGACCACAACTGTGGTCGCGGCAAGTTTCAGCGTCAGCCAAATCGGTGTGAGATCGAATTCCATTTGGTCACTTTACCGAAGGACTGCTCGCGGGGCCACGTCATAACCAAAGCTTCGAATAATCTCTCGGCTTCGATGCGACCGTAAGAATTTCAAAATTTCCGTTGACGCTGTGGAATTTAAATGTCCTGCCAGCGCGACCCCGTCTTGTTTCAGTGGCGCATGCAAATTGTCAGGAACGACCCACCAGGCACCGCCGGGCTTTTGGACCTGGTGACGCAATTGCGACACGGCGACAAACCCAACCGGCGCATTGCCGGTCGCAACGAATTGGTAGGTTTGACCGAGGCTCTGCCCCCGCACAAATTTTTCTCGCAACAAGGACACCAGCCCTAAGGCTTGTAAGGTCTGCATCGCCGCCACGCCATAGGGTGCCACAGCGGAATTGGCCAGCGCAATATACTCAAAGGCCCCGCGCCGCAACGTTTCAGGACCAAGGTCAACCGCCAGCGCCTTGGATTTGGTCCACAACGCCAACCGTCCAATTGCATAGGTAAAGCGCGTGCCCGGGACCGCAAGACCCTCCGCCTCCAAACGGCGGGGCCGTTCCTGGTCGGCAGACAGAAAAACATCGTACGGCGCACCGTGGTGAATTTTGGCGTATAATCCACCCGTGGACCCTGAGACAATGCGCACCCCCTGACCCGACGACTTGGTATACGCCGCCGCAATCCGCCGCATCGGTTCCAAAAAATTTGCTGCCACCGCGACGGTAACGCCTTTGTACTGGGCCTGAGCTATTGAGGCATAGGCAATTGATGCAAAAATCGCTATCAAGCAAAACAGATAGACCATTTTGGACAATTGCAATCGAACAGTCATAATTGAACCAATAAACTCCAAGCTCCCTAATTATTCCATATCGTTCGCCGATATTACAGTCCGTCGCTTATTAAGCGACATGACTTACATCAAGGCGACAGACGCCAGCAACGTATATTTCGTTGTCTCAAGCTTGAACGTACCCCATCATGAGACTATCTACTTTACTGATCACGTTATCACCTTGATCATAATTCGTTGATTTAACTTAGGTCACAAAAATATCGGATGCCTTGAATGATTGACCCTTTTGGCCGCACCGTCTCTTACCTTCGCGTTTCGGTAACGGATCGTTGCGATTTCCGCTGTTCGTATTGCATGTCCGAAGACATGCATTTTCTGCCGAAAAGCGACATTCTTTCGCTGGAAGAACTAAATCGCCTGTGTGGCACCTTTATCAAGTTGGGCGTGCGAAAATTGCGATTGACCGGCGGCGAACCCTTGGTCCGGCGTAATATCATGTGGTTGTTCCGCTCGCTGGGTGAGTATTTGAAGACGGGCGAGTTGGACGAACTCACCGTCACCACGAATGGCAGCCAGCTAGCCAAATACGCCGAAGAACTTTTTGAGGCGGGCGTGCGTCGGGTCAATGTCTCGTTGGATACGCTGGACCCGGACAAGTTTCAAACCATCACCCGTTGGGGCAAATTCGATCAGGTCATGAAAGGTATCGCGGCGGCGAAAGCGGCGGGCCTCAAGGTTAAAATAAATGCAGTCGCGCTCAAAGGCATCAACGACGACGAAATCAATGATCTTGTCAGCTGGTGCGGCGAAAACGGGCATGACATCACCTTTATCGAGGTCATGCCCATGGGCGAAATGGGCGAAGCCGCGCGCCTGAACCAATATTGGCCGCTGTCCATCGTTCGGGGAGAATTGCAGAAGCGTTGGACATTGACCGATCTGGATGAGTCCACTGGTGGACCGGCGCGTTATGTTCGGGTTGAAGAAACCGGCGGTAAAATCGGGTTCATTACGCCCATGACCCATAATTTCTGCGAATCGTGCAATCGCGTGCGGTTAACCTGTACGGGCACCTTGTATATGTGCTTAGGGCAAGACGACGCCGCCGATTTGCGCACGCCCTTACGCGCTGATGATACCGACGCGACGGTCAAGGCCGCTATTTTGGAAGCCATAGAACGCAAACCGATGGGCCATGACTTTATCATCGACCGGCGCAGCCAAAAAGCCGCCGTGGGTCGGCATATGAGCGTGACTGGCGGTTAATTAATTGCCGCGTTACCCCCGGTAATGGTCGGTGGTGTGGCTTCAGTCGGTCCGGCTTGATGATGCACAATTTTCCACAGCGCACCGCGCCGAATAAACGCGTTGGTCGCCGCCAGGAACCCACCCGGCAGCGCTTCAAAACACACGATAAAACCAAGGTCTCCATATAGAGACGCTGCGGGTGCCTTACAGGATATTAGCGGTGAAGTTCCGCTGGCGAACAAATTGCGCCAACTCCCCACGATGGCCTCATAGCCAAACAAGGGTCCCCAACCCGGATGCAAACACGATGTCGGCGCCTCCCGGTCCCACAGCGCTTCCATCGCGGCCGCATCACGGGCTGAAAAGGCGTTATAAAACGCCTCGTTTGCAAACTGGAGCGCATTGTCCATCGGCTTAATTCCCCTTACTTAGTCTGTGCGATGCCGCTCAGTCGATCTTGAATTGATGCGCAAAATTTCGCCCATCGCTGACAGTCAACTGCCGGAACCCCAACAGTTTGCATAAATCCAGGAAGGTAAAATAATCTTCAACCCCGTGTTTCTCGAACAATGGCGACACACGGGCTACTGCCGTCAACCGCGCCAACAGGCCCCGCGCCCGGTACAAGGTATCATAGGCGTCACCGCTTGTGCTGACGATGATCAGTTTTTGCGCATGGGTTCCTTTTGCGAATATTGAAAACTCCGGTGCATAAGGGCGCTTTAGAATCCGACTGGTCATGCCGGTGACAAAGGTGATTCGATTGCGCCGGTTCGCCATCTTCAATGTTCGCGCGCGCGCCTTGTAGGTCTCCCGTGACGTGGGTTCCGGATAGTAATATCCAGCATGTCGATCTTTCGCGGTGCTGTCACGCGGCGCAACGGCGACAATTGCTATAACCAGCAACGCCAAGACTCCGAAGAGGCGATACCCCAATTTCATATTCTTTTCCTATTTATCACAGCTAAAGAACGCCACGCTGGCGTCCCCACACAAGGTCGTTATATTATTAACAAAAATACTGATAAAGGCCCTTGGTTTATGGGGCGTATAATCGATTATTTCCCGGAGCCCTCCATGCCTTCTAAAAAAATTGCCTTTGTCGCGTCGAACGCGCCGAAAGCGCAAGACGCCTTCAACGACCTTACTAAACGATATGACAGCACCTCGGTCGCAGATGCAGATGTCATTGTGGCACTGGGCGGTGATGGCTTCATATTGCACGCCCTGCATGAAAGCTTAGGCGACGGCAAAGCGATCTTCGGTATGAACCGGGGGTCGGTTGGCTTTTTGATGAATGATTATAATCCCGACGATCTGGTGAACCGAATCGAACGTTCCGAAGAGGTTGTCATGACGCCCCTGCGCATGACGTGCAAATGTATCGACGGGGAAACCCGTGAAGCGCTCGCCATCAACGAGGTCTCCTTATTGCGGGAAACACGTCAGGCGGCGAAAATTCGTATCCTCATCGACGATGTTGAACGGATGCCCGAAATGATTTGCGATGGCGTGCTTGTCGCGACCCCGGCAGGCAGCACGGCGTATAATTTATCTGCGCACGGTCCCATCGTCCCGGTCGGCGCCGGGGTGCTGGCTTTGACACCGATCAGTGCTTTTCGCCCCCGACGCTGGCGCGGCGCCCTGCTGCCTCAAACCGCGAAAGTCACCTTTAATATCCTGGAAGCGGAAAAACGCCCAGTCAGCGCAGTGGCCGACGGCACCGAAATTCGCGATGTCGCCGAAGTGACCGTATCTCAGGACCCTGGGAAATCCGTATCAATCCTCTTCGACCCGGAACACGGTATGGAAGAACGCATTCTAAAGGAACAGTTTGCAACCTAAATTCTCAGCGCCGCCTTCGCCGTCGCAAAGTCCCGCATCGCCCCCATCAATGTGCCCATATTAGCGCGTAATTCGTCAAACCCGCCATTTCGTTCACACGTCGACTCATTCATGTAAATTGCTCGGTTGATTTCGATTTGCAAGCTGTGCCTACCCGCCTTCGGATCCGAATAAGCGCGCACCAGTTCCACCCCCTTATAAGGATCATTGATGAGCACCGAATAGCCCATACCGCGCAATGTATCGGCCACAACCTGCGTAAACACCGTGTCACAGGTCGTGCCATCCCGGTCACCCAGAACAATATCCACCGAACCGCCCCCCGAACCCCCATTAACGCCGCCGCGCGGTTTGCTGGTCCCTGGCATTGAATGGCAATTGAGATGCCACACTTGGCCAAATTCCCGGTTTACCGCCGATAAGGTGTCCCGCAACAAGTCATGGTAGGGACGCCAGTAGGTCTCAATCCGCCGCCGGACCTCTTCAAGGCCGAGTTTCCTGTCATACATGGCATAGTGGGGCGGACACAGGCGCCAGATCAGCCCGTGCCCATAGCGGGTTTTCTCGCTGGGTGCCATACGGTCTGGCCACGGCTCTTCCAGCAAGCGCGAATCAATATCCAACAGAGAACGGTTCGGGTCGATATAAGATCGCGGGAACAGCGCCGCTTGAAAATAGCCACCGAATGCGGGCGCATCCTGAAACAACTCATCGACAAAGCTGTCTTCGGCCTTACGCATAACGTCTGGCGGCGCCACAAAGTCGAAATCCACCGGATACTCGGATCCGCTATGGGGCGAGTCGAACACCAGCTGGGCGGCGGCGGCGTTTGGCGACTTTGCGTACAAAACGCCTGGAATTTCGGTGTCCAAAATCACGCTCCGACTGCTAAAGGCGTCGCGCGTTGCGCCGCTCCTATATCTTTTAGATGTAGACGCCCCAAACGGCAAATTAAACGACACATCTGGCGCTTCTGCGCTACCCCACTATATTAGTCGGTTACCCCGTCACGAAAAGGCCACATCACCATGCCCAGCAACCTAACCGACAGCCTGATTAGCCTCGATCTCATCGAGTCACTGATTAAATTCGACACGACAAGCCGTGAATCAAACCTCGAACTGATTGCATTCGTTCAGGATTATTTGGGGAAGCTCGGCGTGGACTGCCAGTTGATCCACAATGACGACAAGCAAAAGGCCAACCTTTACGCCACACTCGGGCCCAAGGATAAATCTGGCGTGATGTTGTCCGGGCACACGGACGTCGTTCCCGTCGATGGGCAGGTCTGGGCGACCGATCCGTTTTCCGTCAAACGCAGCGACGGCAAGCTGTTTGGTCGTGGCACATCCGACATGAAAAGCTTCATCGCCATCGTGCTTGCCTATGCGCCGGAAATCCTGCGCCGGAACCTGTCGACGCCCATTCATCTCGCGTTTTCCTATGACGAGGAGATTGGCTGCATCGGCGCCCACGGGCTTGTGGATATGCTCAACGGCGCGCCGGTCAAACCGGCCATGTGCATCGTCGGCGAACCCACCAGCATGAAAGTGATGATCGCGCATAAGGGAAAACTGTCCTACCGCGCGACCGTCCGCGGGTTTGAATGCCACTCCTCGCTAGCCCCCACCTCGGTCAACGCTGTGGAGTATGCTGCCGAAGCCATCACATACCTGAAAAACATGGCCCGCCGGTTTGCCGCCGAAGGCCCCTTCGACGATGATTTCGACATTTGCCACACCACAGTGCACACCGGCGTCATTCATGGCGGCGCCGCGCTCAACATCGTGCCCAAAGATTGTACCTTTGATTTCGAATTTCGCCATCTGCCCTCGGTTGACGGCGCGGCGCTGTTTGAGGAATTTCGTAACTATGTAACGACGACGCTGGAACCGGAAATGCAGGCGCTGATCCCCGACACCGGGTTCGACTTCCACCCGCTTAGCCTCATCCCCGGACTCGACGCCCGCGCTGACGAAGACGTGGTGACGTTTGTCAAATCCATCGCCGAACAAAACGAACACGGCAAGGTCGCGTTTGGCACCGAAGCCGGGTTGTTCCAGAAGCAGGCGGGCATCCCCACCGTCATCTGCGGCCCCGGCAATATCGAACAGGCCCACAAACCCGACGAATTCGTTACCCTGGAGCAAATCGCGCTGTGCGAGAAATTCATGCAGCGGCTAATCGAGCGTCTGGCGGATGGGCCTGTGTGACGAGGCGGTTTAGCGCGCCGTCACCCCTCGTCCCAGACCGGACGGCGCACCACCGGGTCGACGATGCGAAGATTCTTGTCGCACAGCGCGGAAATCCGGACCTGTTCCGCCTCGCTGAATTCAAAGTCGAAGAGGTCGATATTTTCCTCTATCTCCGAGACTTCAAGCGCGCGCGGCGCCACGCCAATATCAAGCTGTTGGATCAACCATTTGAGCCCGACCGGCGCCGCCGTTTTACCGTGGCCTGTCGCGATCTCCTGGGTTACCCGATCGCTCAGCATTTTCCTACGGCTTCGTCGAGCAGAGCGACAGTGAAGATCGACACACCAATATTCTCCGCCAGCCCCTCTTACAGGGCCTTGGCCAACGCGCCAAGGGTCTCCTCCTGCCGTACATTGGGCTGCGGCCAGTGAACCAACAACAAATCTACAAAGGCGAGACTGAGCGTCTGTTGGCTGATGCGCGCAAAGCCTATATGCAACCGCTCGCGAAACACGCGGTTCCAGTGGTCAAGACGTCGGTTAAAATCGCTGGTGCGGATGCGCGTAAGACGTAAGTCCTAATCGTTAGAATGCTTTAAATACTGGCCGTACCAGTCGCACCCGACATAATCCACATAGGCGTCTATCAGGTTTTTGGTGATCGGACCGGGCACTGCGCCATCGCCGATTACGTTGCCGTTAAAGCTGCCGACAGGGCAGATGCAGAAGCTGGTCGAGGTGATGAACATCTCGTCCGCGTTGGTCGCGTCGTAGAGGTCGATATCAGCTTCTTCGACCCTAAGGTTTTGAGCGGTGGCTAAATCCTTTGCGGTCTGGCGGCTGACGCCCGGCAATACATAGCGTTCCTTCGGCGTGATCACCGCGCCATCCTTGACGATGAAAATGTTGCTGCCCTTGCCCTCGGCCAGGTTGCCATTGGTGTCCAGCAACAAGGCGTGCGCGTCGGGGTCGCGGTCCTTCACTTCCAACTCGGCTATGACGAGGTTCAAATAGTTGTGCGTCTTGGCGCGCGGGCTGAGCGTGTCGGGCGACGGGCGGCGGATCGACGGGGTGACGAGCTTGATACCGTCGCGATAAAATTTGCCGCGCTCACGCAACGGCAAAGCGCGCGATTCGACCAGCACCGTGCGGTCGGGATAGTCCGGCCATTGACGCTTGTCCCCCGCATCCATTCCCCGCGTGACGCGTTGAGTGACCCAGATGTCTTCGTCTTCCGTCACGTTTTTCAAGTTGATTTCGACGACTTCCTCGGTAGCGCGCTTTAACTCCGCACGAGAAATACCAGGGTCGATCTGCAAGTATTTCAGCGAGCGGTAAAGGCGGTCGAGATGTTCATCGAGTTTAAAAATTTTATGGCCGAAGGTGCGAGTTGTATCAAACGCCGCGTCGCCATATTTGAAACCTCGGTCGCGAAACGGCACCCGCGCTTCGGTTTCCGGGACGATTTCACCGTTGAACCACACCACCCAATTTTCCGACATACCTGTTTCCTCCGTTAAAGATATTAATCCGCCGCTTGCGTTTGATCCGGCACCGCCGCCAACGCATCTTTGAAACAATCCAGAAAGGCGTCGATCTCTGCGTCCCCCATCGGCGTGGACAGCGAACACACTCCGCGTTCATTTACGAAAAAACCATGGTCTCGCATATAACCTACAATTCCGGCAAGGATGGCTTTTTCATCCGCCATCATCAACATCGACCGATAATCGCTCAACGGCCGGTCATGCACGTGAATACGAAACAGCGAGCCCAACCCCGTGACCTGTCCCGCCATGCCAACTGACTTCATCGCCGCCGCCACGCCCGTGCGCGCCTTGTCACCCAACTTACCCAACCGGGTAATTTCATCACGCGTCAACAGCCGCATGGCGGTCAGGCCCGCGACCATTGTCACAGGATTGGCGTTAAACGTCCCAGAATGCGGCAGCGGCGTCTTGTCCTGGCGCGGATCGAACACGGCCATAACCGCCGCTGACCCCGCCACCGCGCCGACCGGAAAGCCGCCGCCGATAATCTTGCCCAGCGCGGTCAGATCGGCGCGCAAATCATACAGTGATTGCGCGCCTTCATAGGCCAGGCGCAGGGTGATCACTTCGTCCAGCACTATCAGCATGCCGGTATCTTCGCGCACCCGTTTCAACATCTCGACGAAGTCCGGCGTCGCAGGGATCAACCCGCCCCGGTTTGGCATCAGATCCACCAGAACACAGGCCAGTTCCTTGGTATGCGCCCGCAGGATACGTTCTGCCTCTTTCGGTTTGTTAAACGGGATGACGACGACTTCGTCCAAAACACTTTGCGGCGTGCCACTGGCGTAGGCAACGGATTTCGGTTCGGCGTTGCCCCAGGTCGCGGGCGTAGAATCGAGACTGACCTCGGCAAAATCGTAGGACCCATGATAAGACCCTTCGCATTTCGCGATTTTCGGTTTGCCCGTATGCGCGCGCGCCGCTTTCAACGCGAACATTACCGCTTCGGAGCCTGAATTGCAGAACCGCACATGGTTGAACGACGGCGCACGGGCGCAGAGATGTTCCGCCAGATCAATCTCAGTTTCGCTGGCCATGGGAAACGCCGAGCCGCGCTGCAATTGCGCTCCCACCGCCGCGATGACATCCGGGTGCGCATGACCATGAATTAGTGAATTGTAGTTGTTGGTGAAATCCAATCGCTCGATGCCGTCCACATCCGTAATGCGGCACCCCTGACCATGGTCGGCGTAATAAGGGTGCGGCTTCATATAGACAGTAACGCGCGTGTTGCCACCCGGCATGACAGCTTTGGCTCGCTCATATAACTCCGCCGATATCGGCCGTTTGCTCATTAACGCATACTCTATTTTCACATTGTTTGCATGGCCTGCTTTCTTGACATTCTAGGCAGGAGCCGGACACTTGACAATGATGAGCTCCGCCGGGTGCCAAAACGTTACATAAGTTCAGAAGGATAACGGAATATGCGGATTGGTGTGGATATTGGCGGCACGTTCACCGATCTGGTTTGCGTTGATAATTACAACGTCCTCCACACCGCCAAGACACCCTCCACACCCGATGATCCCGCACGCGGCGTGATGGAAGGCTTAACCTTGCTGTCTGATCAGATGGACCATGCTCTTGGCGATATGCTGGCCGCGACAACGTTGTTCATTCACGGATCCACCGTCGCCACAAATTTGGTAGTGGAGCGAAAGGGCGCGTCGCTTGGGTTGATCACCACCACCGGGTTTCGTGACATCATCGAACTGCGCGACGGCAGCAAGCAAAACCGCTACAATATCCGCATGGCGCCGCCGGAACCGCTGATCCCACGTCCCCTACGCCGCGAAGCGATGGAGCGCATGAACACCAACGGCAATGTCGAAACGCCGCTCAACGAAGACCAAGTCCGCGACGCCATCGCAAACTTACGCGATGCGGGCGTGGAGGGATTGGTAGTCCTGTTCATGCATTCGCACCGCAATGGCGCGCATGAGGCGCGTGTACGCGAGTTGGTGGCGGAAAGCGGCTGGGCGCCATTCGTGTCGCTGTCCCATGAAGTGTTACGCCGCGAAGGCGAATACGACCGTGTCAGCACCGCCGCCGTTAACGCCTATGTCGGCCCCGGTCTCGGCGGTTATCTAAATCGGTTGGCCGTGCAGCTATCGGAAAACCGACTCACTGCGCCCGTTCTCGTGATGCAATCCACCGGCGGGGTTTTGCCTTTGGCCCCGGCGGTCCAACACGCGGTTGGGTCGGTCACCAGCGGTCCTGCTGGCGGCGCCATGGCGGGCGCAATGTTCGCCCGATTGCGGAAAGAGCCCCATCTTGTCACCTACGATATGGGCGGCACCAGCACCGACATCTGCCTGATCGAAGATGGCATCCCATTAGAACGCCAGGAAACGCAATTGGGCGAGCTCAAAATAGCAGTGCCCGCGTTGGACATTTCAGCGCTGGGCGCGGGTGGCGGTTCCATAGCCTGGATTGATTCCGGTGGCATACTCGATCTCGGCCCCCACAGCGCAGGCGCCGCGCCCGGTCCCGCGTGCTATGGTCAAGGCGGCGATTTTCCCACGTTAAGCGACGCCAATCTGGTGTTGGGATTGATTGCGCCAGACACTTTTCTAGGCGGACGCCTGGCGTTAAATAGCGGTCTCGCCGCTAAGGCGGTGGAGATCCACATTGCGAAACCGTTAGGCCTGTCCGTTGAAGACGCCGCCTACGCCATCCATGCGTTGGCCAGTGCGCGTATCGCGGAAGGCATTCGCGCCAACACGGTGCGGCGCGGTCTCGACCCCCGTGAATTCACGATCTTTTCCTTTGGCGGCGCAGGTGGATTGCACGCCGCGGCCGTAGCCGCGGAATTGGAAATCCCCCGCGCCGTCATCCCTCGCGAAGCCTCGGTTCTGTCCGCCGTCGGGTTCCTGGCCGCCGATGTGCGCCACGACTACCAACGGGTCGTCGGACGCCGCTTGCCGGAACTGACTAACGCCTTGCTACGAAATCAATACGACGAACTGGAAGCAGAGGCTTCCGCCGCACTAGGCACTGAGGGTTTCGACGCGGACTCCGTGCGCTTCACGCGAGTGCTGGATTGTCGCTATTTCCGCCAGGTTTACACACTGCCTGTGGAAATTTCCGCAGTGGACATCGCCCAAAACGCTACGATGGACTGGCTGATGAAGAAATTCGAGTCGGTCTATTCAGCCTTATATCGGCACGTTCATGACCGTGACTCAATCGTAGTTGATTCCTGCCGGCTGGTGGCGCATGGCGCGTTGCCGTCCCTGTCCCTGCCACGGAACGCACAGGGCGACGCCGATCCTTCCGCCGCCCGGCGCGGGTCACGCCCCGTGTATCTTGGCGCCTGGATTGATGCGCCGTGTTATTGGTTTGATGATTTGACACACGGCATGCATCTCAACGGGCCACTGATGATTGATTCAGACTCAACGACTGTGGTGCTGCCCGACGGCGTCGCCGCTGATATCGACCCTTTTGGCAGCCTTGTCATCACTCGTATAGGAGACGTCACATGACCGATACGTCCGATATCGACCCGCTCACTCTGGCCGTCGTCCGCCAAAAACTGCTGGCAGTATCTGAAGAGATCGTCGAGACTATGGTTCGGACGTGCTTTTCGCCACTATTGAATCAGTCGCGCGATTTGTCGGCGGTGGTGTTGGACGGCGAGGCCCAAGTCGTGGCCCAAGCCGAACGCACGCCAATCCACATGGGTGCCATGCCGTTTGCGGTGCGCGCCATGGCCAAGGACTTCGCCGACGACATTGGCCCCGGCGATGTGTTGATGGCCAACGATCCCTATTGGGGCGGCAGCCATCTGCCCGACATCACCCTGGTCAAGCCGGTGTTCCGTGACGGCGCGTTGAAGTTCTGGGTAGCCATCCGCGCACACCAAAGCGACACCGGCGGTATTTCAGCAGGTGGGTATAGCCCCAGCGCCCGTGAAATTTTTCACGAAGGCATCCGCATCCCCCCAGTCAAAGTGGTGGAAGCTGGCCGCATGCGCAACGACGTGCTGCGCATGGTGTGTGAAAACACGCGCAAGGCCGAAGACACCCATGGCGACATCATGGCCATGTTCGCTTCTGTCGAAGTTGGCGCGGAACGGGTGGACGCACTGCTGAACCGGTATGGCGTCGAGCGAATCGACGCCTGCAGCGCGGCAATTTTAGACGCCGGTGAAGCCGCCATGCGCGCCTATATTCGCCAGTTAAAACCCGGCGTGTATAAAAGCACCGCCTATCTCGACCATGACGGCGTCGAAACCGAACACTACCCCCTGCCCGTCACAGTGACCGTAAGCGAGGATGAGATCGAAGTAGATTTTCGCGACGTCGGTGACCAGGTAGCGTCCTACTACAACAGCCCCATCGCCAATACGAGCGCGTGTGTCTACATCGCGTTCTTCTACCTTTCCAATGACCAGCAGGTACAAAACGAAGGTAGCACCCGAGCCATAAAAATTCTCACCCGTAAAGGCAGCCTCGTCGATTCCGTCGCCCCTGCCCCGGTTACCGGCTGCACCACGTTTACCGCCGCCGTCATTGTCGAAGCCGTGTTGCGCGCCATGGACGGCTCGGCACCAAACGCCATCGTTGCAGGCTGCGCGCGCCGGTTTAGATATGTTATTGCAGGCGACGATCCCGTAACCGGCTCCTACATTTACCACTATTTTTCCAACAAAGGAGGATTTGGCGCTAATACGGGCGAAGATGGCTGGGTCAATGTCGGCGGCTTGCAAAACCCCGGCGGCACGCCCAGCGCCAGCCTGGAACGCGTCGAAGCCACCTACCCATTTCAGATCGAGGAATACGGATTGACCCAGGGCAGCGGCGGTGCCGGCAAACATCGCGGCGGCGCCGGCGGCGTCGTGGCCCTGCGCTATCGTGGGAGCGGCCCGGCCGTGTTGAACATCGCCGGCGAAGGCACGATCGTGGCGCCCCATGGCGCGCGCGGCGGCATGGACGGTGCGCCACATATCATCTGGATTGAACGCGGCAATAACCGCATTGACCTCAACGGCCGCAGCAACGACACCCCGCTCCAACCTGGTGATCTCATCGTCCACCACGCCGCAGGCGGTGGCGGCTTCGGCGACCCCCGCGAACGTGACCGTGCTTTGGTGGAGCGCGACGTCTCGCATGGTTACATCACAGCAGAGGCGGCGCGGATGGTGTATGGGGTGGGGTAGGGAACATAGCCGTTAGGAGACGAAGTTGGAAATTTTCTTTATCCGTGATCTGAGATTGGTCAGAACGTCGTGAATTTTCGACGTCGCATTGCCTATTTGCGCCGACAGATTTTTAACTTCTCCCCCAACAACAGCAAAACCCTTCCCAGCGTCCCCTGCCCGCACCGCTTCGATCGTCGCATTCAACGCCAACAAATTGATTCTTGGGTCGGTTCGCACTACAACAAAATTATGTAGGAGAAAGACACAGGAATCTTCAAGTACGGTGTGAATATCAAATAGACCGCCCACCCCGCGCAACGCGCGATAGACACTCGCTCTTCCTACGCCCAGTTGCTTCGTAAGTATTAATCTAAATGGAAATCGTTATGACATTGATAAGATGGTTGTTAGGAAGATTAATTCTTTCTTTAGAGTTCATTACGAGACCTAAACCTCTTTTACGAGAAAAAAAAGAGCAGAAGAAAGTTAATTCCACCACGTCAAAACTTAGTTTGTACCAATTTAATGCTTGCCCCTTTTGCGTTAAAGTGAGGCGCCACATAAGAAAATATTCTTTAAATATTGAGTTAAAGGATGCAAAAAATTGTATTAGCTACAAAGAAGAATTAAAAACAGGTGGTGGAGCACACAAGGTTCCGTGCTTGCGGATTGATCACACCACAAAACATACCGAATGGTTATATGAATCAGATGAAATTATTGCTTATCTAAAGCAAGAGTTTCCACTATCTTGATATCATTATGGTAGCGCTAGAATACGCCCGTAAGTGAGGTGATCCCACATTGTTGGACAGTTTGGCCACGCTGCTAAGGTGTATTCCGGTGGCGCTATTTGAAGATTATTCATGTGAAAATCTTGCGCCTGATACACAAATTATTCAATAAATTAAGTGAGGTTAAGTGGGTTGAACCAATATCCGTCCACTTCTGCTTTCTCTGAAAATAGCGGACGTGAATAGGTAACCACCCGGACAGCGGCTTGTGGCAAACATGCGACATTCAGTAAGTCATTTGTGCGCTGTTGTAATTTATGGTCCTATCTGTCTGTCCGATTGAATTTTTCTAACAAACCAAGTGAGGGGCTGTGAGTATTGCTGGATATCCAAACACTCAACATTTGATCAGTTGCGATGAACTCTCGGCATCCCTTGGTGATGTGACGCTGTTGGATTTGCGTCCTTCGGATGATTATGCGTTAGGACATATCGAAGGGGCGAGACATCTTGATATATACCAAGTAAGTCTTAATAACAGCGCACCTGAGCCGCTCGAAGCCTTTCTTAGTATGTTTCCCGCGCTCTTTATAGCCCGCGGTGTCTCACACGAACGCCCTGTCGTCGTATATGATCACGAAAGTGGAGAACGCGCGTCTCGCGCCGTTTGGTTGCTTGCTGTTCTTGATCACCCAAATGTTAAACTTCTCGAAGGCGGCACCGGCGCATGGGTCGCATCTGGACGTGAACTAGTGCGTTTTGGTGAAACGAAGCCGCCGGTCGCCTCGGACAAGACACGGCCAGTACCGCCGCCATTTCAAGCAGGACGTCGTCTCGAAATTCTTGCAACCCGGTTCGATGTTGCGCGAGCTATTGATGACGATGACGCGGTGATCATCGATGTCAGGCGCACCTCAGAGTATGAAGGTACGGAAAAGCGCGCACGCCGGGTGGGTACTGTGCCCGGAGCGATACATATACCCTGGCTCGATCATCTCGACGAGAATGGATCGTTGTTGCCAGCTGAAAAAGTCAGAGCACTTTACGAAAGCAAAGGGGTAACGCCGGACAAAAAGATAATCGCCTATTGTCAGGGTGGATATCGCTCCGCTAGCACGATTCTAACGCTAGCCGCGCTGGGCTATCCCAGGGTGCAAAACTATATCGGTTCATGGGGCGAATGGGGTAACCGCGACGATTCTCAAATTGTCCTACCATCAAGCTAATAGCTTAAATTGTAATCTTGGGTACCTTTAAGGTTCTCGATGTGTTTCCAGCCGAGAAAGGCTTTTCCTATGCGTATCGTCTTTTTTGGCAATCGTCAGGTTGCCGTCGATATCCTCATCTTTCTCAAAAACCAAGGTGAGGATATCGTTGGCTTAGTACTCAACGATTCGGGCCAGCGGGCGCTCGGTGACGAAATCATTCACGCCTCAGGGCTTCCCGCCTCGAGCGTCATCAGCGCGAGCGAGATAAACGATCCTGCGACTATCGAACAGTTCCGTATGCTGAACGCAGACATCGGATTCTCCGCCTTCTTTGGCCACATTTTGAAGCCGCAGATACTCTCGTTGTTCCCCAAGGGCGTATTAAACGTACATCCGGGATATCTCCCCTACAACCGTGGCCGCAACACACAGGTATGGAGCATCGTTGACCATACGCCCGCCGGAGCCACCCTTCATTATATGAACGAAGGAATTGACACTGGGCCAATTATTGAACGGATCGAGGTGCCAGTGAGTCCAGACGATACCGGAGCATCTCTAAGAGCACGACTGGAACAGGCGTCCGTCGAAGTCACTAAGCGGGGGTGGCCAGCAGTGATTGCAAGTGCGCCGCCAACTACGCAAGACCCGGCAGATGGCACGTTCCACTTCAATAGTGAGATACAGAGCATCGACCAAATAGACCTCAATGAACTCTACCGAGCAGGTGACCTCATCGACAAACTGCGGGCATTGTCGTCGCCGCCCCTGTTGAAGGGCGCATACTTCGATACCCCGTCCGGAAGAGTCTGGGTGACCATACGTTTGGAGTTGGAGAACGAATAGAACAGCCTTTCCAATTCTGCTTTGGGTCACAACCGGCCCTCAAACACTCGTCATCCTGACTGCCGCTTTATGATCTAGGGGCGAACTTTAATATTAATTTAATAATTCGCGATTTCGGAGAAAGTGAAATATTTTAAACCAAAATTCTGTGTGTGCCCCATATACTCGCGGGGCCAGGTGCTTTTTAACCCCCCTACCCTTTGTTTCAACGTAGCCTGCGCTACTGGCGGCGCGGTCCTCGTAGAGGTTATGCCACCGGGTACCGGAAACTAAGGACTCCGCCCTCGCGCACTACAAGCAGATCCCAGGCCAGCATCGCGGAGTCACCGGTGTCGCCGTGCTCACTTCGTTGCGCGCGACTCTACATATGCGACCGGTGTGCGGACTCCCGAGAACCCGCTTTCCGTTTGCTACCCCGCACTTCGCCAGTGAGGCAGAGCCGCAGGGCGCATTGCGCCTGCGACTTGCCCACCATTTGCTGAATATTCAACCCCGTGCAGTGGATGCTGGGAGATTTCTTCGACAGTGCACCGTGTTCTCTTGATCCGCCGTTCGATTCAAATGATATTTACTTCTCTGACAAATTGAGTTTGAACGCTTTGACCGTCAGGGCCAGCTTGATCTATTGGACCGTCTAGGATCGTCAGACAAACGCTTACATGCCTACCCCGGCATCCATGTTGATAATGGACCCGATGTCTTTGAAGTACAGGCGGATTTCTTGAAGCGTTACCTATAAAAAACGCTTGGGGATCAACGACCAAATGGCCGGTTTAAATGGCGATATAGGACGGCACAGAATGCTTCCTATTTGCTTCCATTTTTATTTCTGAATATCCGTAAAATAATGTAAGTCGTTGTTATTATTGGTAGCGGAGGAGGGACTTGAACCCCCGACACGCGGATTATGATTCCGCTGCTCTAACCA